>NZ_JBHTTQ010000013.1:0-123889 GCF_042794475.1 Streptomyces sp. NPDC056527 | reverse complement strand
CGCTCCCGCCACTTTTTTTGTTATCCTCTTGTTGGGGGTAGCTACTACCCTTCTTACCGTGGGGGGGGGGGGGCCGCCCCCCCCCCCCCCCCGTCCGTATGAGATCCGAGGAAGTTGGTCCAGCCGTGGTTATGGGGTTCTCGATCGCCCTGATCGTCTTCAGCGGCCTGCTGATGCTGCTGGTGCTCATGCACAAGGGGAAGGGCGGCGGCCTCTCCGACATGTTCGGTGGCGGTATGCAGTCGTCCGTCGGTGGCTCCTCGGTCGCCGAGCGCAACCTGGACCGCATCACCGTCGTGGTCGGTCTGCTGTGGTTCGCGTGCATTGTCGTACTTGCGCTTCTGATGAAGTTGGACGTGTAACTCCAATCACTGGACGCGCGTTGGGCCTTACGTAGACTGGGGCATCTTCGAGCACCATCACGCAGGGAGTTACGACCGTGGCAAGTGGCAACGCGATCCGGGGAAGCCGGGTCGGAGCGGGGCCGATGGGGGAGGCCGAGCGGGGCGAGTCGGCGCCGCGCCTCCGCATCTCCTTCTGGTGCTCGAACGGGCACGAGACGCAGCCGAGCTTCGCCAGTGACGCACAGGTTCCGGAGACGTGGGACTGCCCGCGCTGCGGCTTCCCGGCCGGTCAGGACCGGGACAACCCGCCGGACCCGCCGCGCACCGAGCCGTACAAGACGCACCTCGCGTACGTGCGCGAGCGGCGCAGCGACGCGGACGGCGAGGCGATCCTCGCCGAGGCGCTCGCCAAACTGCGCGGCGAGATCTGAAGCGTGGTGTGACAGTGTGACGAACGGGCCTCGCCCGCGAAACGATTCGCGGACGGGGCCCGTTCGCGTACCTCCGGCTAGCGGTGGTTGCCGGGGATGTGTGCGGTGAGCGCCATCGTGGCGGTCGCGCGCGCGTACGTCAGTTGGGCCACGCGCGCGTAGAGGCAGTCAAGGATCAGCAGCACCGAATGCCGCGTCCCGAAACCGCCCCGCCGGAAGCTGGTCTCGGCCGAGGTCGCCGTCAGATGGGTGGAGGCGGCCCGGGCGACGGGGGAGCGGGGATCGCCGGTCACCGCGACCGTCCGCGCGCCGCGTTCGGCCGCGAGCCGCAGCGGGGAGAGCACCTCGCGGGTCGCCCCGGAGTGGGAGAGCGCCACGACCGCGTCCGCGGGCGTGAGCAGCGCCGCCGAGGTCTCCGCGGCGTGCACCTCCGTCCAGCCGCGGGCGTCGCAGCCGATGGTGAAGAGCCGGGCCTCGGTCTCCAGGGCCACCACGCCGGAGGCTCCGACGCCGTAGACGTCGATGCGCCGGGCTTGGGCGAGGATCTGCGCGGCCCGCTCCAGCGCGTCGAGGTCCAGCCGCTCGGCCGTCCGGCGCAGCGCCCCCAGATCGGCCTGGGCGACGGCGGCCACGACCTGGTCGAGCGGATCGTCGGGGCCGATGTCCGGCCCGAGGGGCCGTTCCTGTCCGCTGCGTTCGTTCTCGCCGCGCTCCTGCGCGAGGGCGAGCAGCAACTCCTGGTACGAACCGAGGCCGAGGGCGTGGCAGAAGCGGGTCACGGTCGCCTGTGACGTCCCGGTGCGCCGGCCCAGCTCCGCGGCGGAGACCCCGGGCACCCGGCCCGGATCGTCGAGGACCCAGGCGCCGACCTTCCGCAAGGAACCGGACATGCGGGGCAGTTCGGAGCGGATCAGAGCGGTGATCACGGTGGTGTTCCCTCCTGCCCTGCCTGGTGCGCGGGTCTTGTCGAGCGGTGAATCTATCAACCACCATGCGAGCTGATGAACGAATCCGGGATTCAGATGTGCGTGCTCGGCATCGACGCCGGCGGTACGCGGATCAGGGCACGGCTCTCCGACGCGGCGACCGGCACGGTGCTCGGGGAGGGCACGGGAGGCCCGGGCAACGCGCTGAGTGTGCCGCATGCCGATCTCGTACGGAATCTGGCGCCGGCCCTGCGGGGCGCCGTGCCGCCAGGCCGGGCGGGCGCTCTTGTCTCGGTGGTGGCGGGCTTCGCGGGCGGCGGGCCGGGCGGCGGGGCGGAGAACGCCGGTTCGGCGCTCGCCGCGGCGCTGTCCGACGTCGGTGCCGCCCCGGCCCGGGTCGAGGTCATGGGGGACGCCGACATCGCCTTCGCCTCGGGGCCCGGCGCCCCGGCCGACGGGCTCGTGCTGATCGCGGGCACCGGCGCCGCCGCCGCGCGCGTGGAACGGCGCAGGGTGGTCCGGACCGTGGACGGGGACGGCTGGCTCCTCGGCGACGCGGGCAGTGGCTTCTGGCTGGGGCGCGAGGCGCTGCGGGCGGTCCTGCGCTCCCTGGACGGCCGCGGCCCTGCCACGGCCCTGGCCGGGCCGGTGGAGGAGGTGTGCGGCGGCCTGACCAAGGAGCACGTCGTCGGCTACGGATTCGGCGGCCACCCCGTCCGGCTCGCGGCGCTCAGCCCGCTCGTGGTGGACGCGGAACGGGCCGGGGACGAGGTGGCCCGTGCCCTCCTCGACCGGGCGGCGGACGAACTGGCCGCCACCGTGGGCGCGTTGCGGCCACGCCCGGGGGAACCGCTGGTCTCCACGGGCGGCCTGATCGGCCCCGGCGGCCCGCTGCTGTCGCGACTCGCCGAGCGGGTGGGGGCGCTGGGTCTGGTCCCGTCCCCGGTGCCGGACGGCGTGGCCGGTGCGGTGGCCCTGGCCCGGCTCCCGTGACGACGGTCCGCAGGCGGCTCAGGTAGTGCTGTCCGGGTCCGGTTCGGGCTTCGTGTGGAGGATGGCGCGGGCCTGTTCCGCGGCGCGGGCGGTGCTTTCGGAGACGTAGTCCAGGAAGCGGGCGATGTTCTCGAGGCGGGTGCCGACGGGGGTGCCGGAGCCGAGGACGCCGACGCCCTGCCGTGCGATGTCGCTTATGTGGGCGGTGGAACGGGCGCTCGCGATCATCGACTGGTACCAGACGTCGTCGTCGACGACGTAGCGCTCACGGCGGCGTTCGTCGCGTTCCCGCCGAATCATGCCCTGGCTCTCGAGGAACGTGATCGCCTTGGACACGGACGCCGGGCTGACCTGGAGGCGCCCGGCGAGTTCGGACGCGGTGAGACTGCCCGAGTCGGCGAGGCAGAGGGAGGCCATGACCCGGGACATCATCTTGGGCATGCCCGACTGCATCATGACGGTGGTGAACAGTTCCTCGTACTCGCGCACGGCCTCGGCGTCGCGTCCGTGGGCCAGTGGAGGCGCCTCCGACGGTGCGGCCTGCCTGCGGCGGTGGGTGCGGCGTTCCGTGGCGCGGTGGGCCAGGTCGGCGCGGTAGGCGGTGGGGCCGCCGTTGCGCATCACTTCGCGCGTGATCGTCGAGGTCGGGCGTTCGAGGCGCCTGGCGATCTCGGCGTAGGCGAGGCCGTCGGCCAGTCCCAGCGCGATCTGCTGACGTTCGGGCTGGGTGAGCCTGCCTCCGGGCATCGCGTTCTCCTTCATGATCCGTAGAAGTCCGAAGCATAGCGTTCACTCCGACCCATTGCAACGAGCGACGCAAGGGTTGTTGCATTACTTCCGGAATCATTGCAATGAATTCTCTGACTCTACCTGCAACGATGCCGATCCTGCGCAACGAGTGTGTTGCCAGAACTCTGAACGCAACGTAGCTTTCCACTATCAGAAACAGCGGGCCGACGGAGCGCCCGCCACTGAACGAGGAGAGCACCATGCAGACGTTCGCCACCACCGCCGCCATCTCCGCCCAGCTGGACATCCCCGCCGGCCGCGTCCGGATCATCGCCGCCGACCGGGCCGACGCCACCGTCGAGGTCCTGCCCGCCGACGCTTCCAAGAGCCGTGACGTGAAGGCGGCGGAGCAGACCACCGTCGACTTCGCCGACGGCGTCCTGCGGATCCAGGCCCCGGAGGCGAAGAACCAGATCCTCGGCAGCTCGGGATACGTCGAGGTGACCGTCCAGCTCCCGGCCGGCTCCCACATCGAGGCGAAGAGCGCCGACGCCGAACTCCGGGGCGTGGGGCGGCTGGGCGAGGTCGCCTTCGAGGCCGCGCAGGGCACCGTCAAGCTCGACGAGGCCGCAAGCGCCCGCCTCACCCTCCAGGCCGGCGACGTCACGGTCGGCCGCCTGGGCGGCGACGCGGAGATCCGCACCCGGAAGGGCGACCTCGACATCACCGAGGCCGTACGCGGCACCGTCACCCTGCGCACCGACGCCGGCGAGATCTCGGTCGGCGCGGCCCGCGGTGTCTCCGCCTCCCTGGACGCCGGCACCTCCTACGGCCGGATCCGCAACGCCCTCAAGAACACCGACGGCACCCCCGGCCTGACCATCCACGCCACCACCGCCTACGGCGACATCACGGCCCGCAGCATCTGAAGCGCCACCGCGCCCGGACATCCCGGGCGCCGGCACGGCCCCGTCGCACCATCCCTCCACCCGATCGAGTCCACGTCAGACGCAAAGGAGCACACCCTCATGTCCCGCACCCTTACCGACCGGGATCGCCCGGAACTGCGGAAGGCCATCCAGGAGATCGTCGATTCCGGTTTCGCCGGGGTCCAGCTGCGCGTGAACGACGAGCGGGGCGAGTGGGTCGGCAGCGCCGGACGGCGCAAGCTGGGGGAGAGCGCCGAGCCGGCGACCGACGGGCGGTTCCGGATCGGCAGCACCACCAAGACCTTCACCGCGACCGTCGTGCTGCAGCTGGTGGCCGAGGGCAGGATCGGGCTGGACAGCCCGGTGGACGACTATCTGCCCCGGTTCGGTCTCGACCGGCGGATCACGGTGCGGATGCTGCTCCAGCACACCAGCGGGCTGTTCAACCACACCGGCGAGTACTACGACGACGGGACGGTCGCGCCGGGGATCCCCTGGCAGGGCCAGGAGTACGTCGACCGCCGGTTCCACACCTACGAGCCGGAGGAGTTGGTACGGCTCTCCCTGTCCAAGCCCGTGCGGTTCGAGCCGGGGGCGGACTGGAGCTACTCCAACACCAACTACGTGCTGGCCAAGTTGCTGATCGAGGAGGTCACCGGCAGCTCCCTGGCGGAGGAGACGCGGCGGCTGATCCTGCGGCCGCTGGGGATGTCGGGCACCGTGGTGCCGGGCGCCTCGCCGGAGATCCCCGAGCCGCACGCTCACGGCTACTACCGGTACGAGGACGCCGGTCAGTGGAAGGTCGTCGACGTCACCCGCTTCAACGTCTCCTGGATCTCCGCCGCCGGAGACATGATCTCGACCACCGAGGACCTCCACACCTTCTTCTCCGCACTGATGAGCGGCAAGCTCCTGCCGGCCTCGCTGCTGGCCGAGATGCGCACGCCGCACCCCAAGCTGGGCTACGGCCTGGGGGTGTTCGTGGAGGAGATCGACGGGGGCGGCACCGTCCTCCACCACAACGGCGGCTTCTTCGGCTGGGCCGCCCTGATGTACAGCACGCCCGACGGCAGCAGGACGCTGACCGCCTCGCTGACCACCGGGGACGCCGAACTCGACTTCGCCGCCACGGCTGCGGCGTTCCAGAAGGCGCAGAAGGCGCTCGTCAAGGAGGTGTTCGGCGGGCAGGCCGGGTCGGCCGAGCCGGCTCGGTAGGCAGGGCCGGGCGCTGTGGTTCGTACACGGCAGGTCCTCCGCGACACGTTCCGCCCGAGGGCGGCGTACTCCGACACCGCGTCGGTGCACGCCGCCCCGTCGGCGTTTCCCGGGCCCTTGACTGAGGTCGGGCGGGCTGGTTCATTGAGCCGGAACGCTCGTCCGATTCCGGTTCAATGAGCCAATGGAGGCTTCGCCATGCCCCAACCAGCCCTCGGCGCCGCCCTGTTCGCCGACCACGCCCGCGGGGCCGTCGAGCGGGCCGTCGCGGCCAACAAGGACTCGGTCGCCGCGGCCGCCCGGCTCTTCGCCGACTGCGTCGCCGCCGACGGGGTGATCCACGCCTTCGGGACCGGACACTCCCAGGCCACCGCCCTGGAGATCGCGGGCCGCGCCGGCGGACTCGTCCCCACCAGCCGCATCGCGCTCGCCGACCTCGTGCTGCGCGGCGGCGAGGACCCCTCCGTACTCGCCGATCCGCTCCTGGAGCGCTCCCCGGGCCTCGCCGACCGGCTCTACGCCCTCGCCACACCCCGCCCGCAGGACCTCTTCGTCATCATCTCCAACTCGGGCGTCAACAACTCGATCGTCGACCTCGCGCTGAAGGTCACCGACGCCGGTCACCCGCTCGTCGCCCTCACCTCCCTGGAACACACCCACGCCGTCCCGGCCCTGCACCCCAGCGGCAGGCGGCTCGCCGACCTCGCCGACGCCGTGCTCGACAACTGCGCCCCCACCGGCGACGCCCTGCTGCCCCTCCCGGACGGCGGAGCGCTCTGCGGCGTCTCCACCCTCACCTCCGCGCTGCTCGTGCAGATGGTGGTCGCCGAGTCGGTCGCCCTCTTCCTCGCGGAGGGGCACGAGCCGCCGGTGTACGTCTCCGCGAACCTGCCCGGCGGCCACGAGCGCAACGCCGTCCTCGAAGCCCGCTACGAGGGCAGGCTGCATCGCGGCGGCCACTGAGTCGCCGCGCGCCTTCCGCCCCTGCGATCAATTAGGTTGGAGTCGCAGCGGGGCAAGCAGGCAGGAAGAGAAGAAGTAGGCGATGTCCGAGATGAACGCAGAAGGACGCACGAAGCTCAACCGGCTTCCCGAGTGGAGCGCCCTCGGAAAGCACCGGGAGCAGCTGGGCGAGACGCACCTGCGCGAGCTGTTCGCCGCCGACCCGGACCGGGGAACCGGTTACGCACTCCGGGTCGGTGACCTGTATCTGGACTACTCCAAGCACCTGGTGACCGAAGAGACGCTCACGCTGCTGCGCGAACTGGCCGTAGCGACCGGCGTGGCCGAGCTGCGCGACGCCATGTTCCGCGGCGACAAGATCAACACCACCGAGGACCGCGCGGTCCTGCACACCGCCCTGCGCGCCCCGCGCGGGGCCGTCGTCGAGGTCGACGGCGAGAACGTCGTCCCGGGCGTCCACGCCGTCCTCGACAAGATGGCCTCCTTCGCCGACAAGGTCCGCGCCGGCGAGTGGACCGGCCACACCGGCAAGCCGATCAAGAACATCGTGAACATCGGCATCGGCGGCTCCGACCTCGGACCCGCCATGGCGTACGAGGTCCTGCGCTCCTACACCCAGCGGGACCTGACGTTCCGTTTCGTCTCCAACGTCGACGGCGCCGACCTCCACGAGGCGGTCCGCGACCTCGACCCCGCCGAGACGCTCTTCATCGTCGCCTCGAAGACCTTCACCACCATCGAGACGATCACCAACGCCACCTCCGCGCGCGACTGGCTCCTCACCGGGCTGCGGGCCGATCAGGCGGCCGTCGCCAAGCACTTCGTCGCCCTGTCGACCAATGCCGAGAAGGTCGAGGACTTCGGCATCGACACGGCCAACATGTTCGAGTTCTGGGACTGGGTCGGCGGACGCTACTCGTACGACTCCGCCATCGGCCTCTCCCTGATGATCGCCATCGGCCCGGCCCGCTTCCGCGAGATGCTCGACGGCTTCCACCTCGTCGACGAGCACTTCCGCACCGCCCCCGCCGAGGAGAACGCGCCGCTGCTCCTCGGTCTTCTCGGCGTCTGGTACGGCGCGTTCTTCGACGCCCAGTCGCATGCCGTCCTGCCGTACTCGCACTACCTGTCGAAGTTCACCGCCTACCTCCAGCAGCTCGACATGGAGTCCAACGGCAAGTCCGTCGACCGGGACGGCAACGCCGTCGAATGGCAGACCGGACCGGTCGTCTGGGGCACGCCCGGCACCAACGGCCAGCACGCGTACTACCAGTTGATCCACCAGGGCACCAAGGTCATCCCGGCCGACTTCATCGGCTTCGCCGAACCCGTCGCCGATCTGCTCCCCGGCCTCGTCGCCCAGCACGACCTGCTGATGGCCAACTTCTTCGCCCAGACGCAGGCGCTGGCCTTCGGCAAGACGCCCGAGGAGGTACGGGCCGAGGGCGTCGCCGAGGAGCTCGTCCCGCACAAGACCTTCAAGGGCAACCACCCCACGACCACGATCCTGGCCAAGGAGCTCACGCCCTCCGTCCTCGGCCAGCTCATCGCGCTCTACGAGCACAAGGTGTTCGTCCAGGGCGCGATCTGGAACATCGACTCCTTCGACCAGTGGGGAGTCGAGCTCGGCAAGGTCCTCGCCAGGAAGATCGAGCCGGTGCTGACCGAGGGCAAGGGCGCCGACGAGCTCGACGGCTCGACCGCGGGGCTCGTCGCCACCTACCGCTCGCTGCGCGGACGCTAGAAGCCATGACGGGGGAGAACGCGGTGCAAGGCGAGATACGGCTCAGGCCGCCGAACAACACACTGAACGAACGGGCCGTCGGCTGGTGGCGCACGCAGTGGCTGGTGACGACCGCCGTGCCGGTGGTGGTCCTCGGCGTACTCGGCGCACTCATCACGCCCGCCCGGTTCTGGCTGCTGCTCGTGGCCGGAGCCGTGGCGGTCGTCGGCCTCGCCTGTACCGCGTTCTTCCCCCACTGGTGGTTCAAGGTGCACCGCTGGGAGGTCACCGAGGACGCCGTCTACGTCCGCACCGGGGCCTTCTGGCAGGAGTGGCGGATCGCGCCGATGTCCCGGATCCAGACCGTCGACACCGTACGCGGACCGCTGGAGCAGGCCTTCAAGCTCGCCACGGTCACCGTCACCACCGCCTCCTCCAAGGGCGCGCTCCGGATCGAGGGGCTCGACCACGAGCTCGCCGCCGACCTCGCCGAGCGGCTGACCGCCATCACCCAGGCCACCTCCGGGGACGCGACATGACGGAGGACTGGCGGCGTCTGGACCGCCGTACGGTCCTGGTCACTGCCGCGGTCCTCGCGGGTGTCGCCGCCGGCGCCGCCCTGCCCGTCTTCTTCGGCCTGACCGGATCCATGCCCGCGTGGAAGGCCCTCGGCTGGGTCGGCACCGGAGCGGCCCTCCTCATCGGCGGAGGCGCGGCGGCCGACTACGTCCGCTGGCGCCGCACCCGCTACCGCATCGGTGCCGCACGCGCCGAACTCCACACCGGACTCCTCCTGGTCAAGCGCCGCTCGCTGGCCCGCGAACGCATCCGCAGCGTCGACATGACGGCCAATCCGCTGCTGCGCGTCCTCGGCCTGGTCAAGGTCCGGATCGGTACCGGCGAGAACACCGGCGGCGGCGAGTCCACCCTCGAACTCGACCCGGTCAGCCGGGGGGAGGGCGAACGGCTCCGCCGTGAACTGCTCGCCCGCACGGTCTCCGCCGACGAGGACACGACCCACGACGGCGCCCTGGCCGAGCTCGACCGCCACTGGATCCGCTACGCCCCGGTCTCCTTCGTCGCCCCGCTCCTCGGCGGCGCCGCGGCCGGAGCGGTGATGCAGGTCAGCGAGTGGTTCGGGGCCCAGGGCAAGGTCATCGACTGGATAGGGGACCGATTCGAGGACACCTCGATCCTCTCGATGATCCTCGTCCTCGTCCTGCTCGCCACCCTCGTCGGCACCGTCGGCGCCCTCGGCCTCTGGGTCGAGATGTGGTGGAACTACCGCCTGGAGCGCGAGCCCGGCGGCACCCTGCGGGTCCGCCGCGGACTGCTCACCGCCCGCTCGATCTCCATCGAGGAACGCCGTCTGCGGGGCGTCGAACTGGTCGAGCCGCTGGGCGTACGGATGTGCCGGGCCGCCCGCGTCGACGCCGTCGCCACCGGCCTCGTCGAGGACGAGGAGGACGAGCACGCCGACCACAAGACCCTGCTGCCGCCGGCACCCCGAGCCGTCGCCGACCGGGTCGCCGCCCAGGTCCTGCGCGAGCCCGAGCCCCCGACGAGCGCCCCGCTCACCGTCCACCCCCGCGCCGCCCGCACCAGGCGACTGCGCTGGGCCCTCGCGAGCGCGCTCGCCCCGGTCGCGGTCCTCGCCGTCCTCGGAGCCGCGCTCACCCCCGTCCTGCTCTACATCGCGGCCGCCTGCGCGCTCGTGCTGACCCCGCTCGCCGTGCTGCTCGCGCTCGACGCCTACCGCAACCTCGGGCACGGCATCACCGGCGGCTACCTGGTGGCCCGTTCCGGCACGATCCGCAAGACCACCGTCGCCCTCCAGCGCGGCGGCGTCATCGGATGGACCGTCAAGCAGTCGTACTTCCAGCGTCGGGTCGGCGTGCTGACCCTGACCGCGACGACCGCGGCGGGCGAGGGCGCGTACGACATCCACGACGCCGACCACAGCGAGGGCCTGGCCTTCGCGGCCGAGGCGGTGCCGGACCTGCTCGCCCCCTTCCTGGAACCCGTGGGGGAAATGCCGAAGGCCCGGTCCACCGTGCGGTGAACCGGGCCCGAGTGACCGTCCGTCAGGCCGAGGCCGGCGGATAGAGACTGCGCGGCAGCTCCGAGGCGGCCGCCGCGTCGAGCAGCCACAGCGTGCGCGAGCGACCGTAGGCGCCCGCCGCCGGGGCCTGGACCTCGCCCGCACCGGACAGCGCGATCGCCGCTGCCTTCGCCTTGTCCTCTCCGGCAGCGAGCAGCCAGACCTCGCGCGCGGCACGGATCGCCGGCAGCGTCAGCGAGATACGGGTCGGCGGCGGCTTCGGCGCGCCGTGCACGCCCACCACCGTCCGCTCGGTCTCGCGGACCGCAGGGAGCTCGGGGAACAGCGAGGCGACATGGGTGTCCGGCCCGACACCCAGCATCAGCACGTCGAAGCTCGGCACCGAAGCGTGGTCCTCCGGACCGGCGGCCGAGGCCAGCTCCGCCGCGTAGGAGGCGGCCGCGGCTTCGACATCGCTGCCGAACGGCCCGTCCGACGCGGGCATCGCGTGCACCCGTGCCGGGTCCAGCGGGACGCTGTCGAGCAGCGCCTCGCGGGCCTGGGTCACATTGCGCTCCGGGTCCCCGTCGGGCAGGTAGCGCTCGTCGCCCCACCACAGATCGAGCCGCGACCAGTCGATCGCGTCCCGCGCGGGGGCCGAACTGAGCGCCGCCAGAAGCCCGTTGCCGTTGCGGCCGCCCGTGAGGACCACGGACGCCGAGCCGCGTGCGGTCTGGGCGTCGACGATCCGCGTGATCAGCCGGGCCGCCGCGGCCTGGGCCATCAGCTCCTTGTCGCGGTGGACGACGAGCTGTGGAGCGCTCACTTGGCCGCCGCCTTCTTGGCCGGTGCCTTCTTCGCCGCAGCCGTGGCCTTCTTCGCCGGAGCCGAAGTGTCCTCGGCCTGAGGCGCGTCGCCCTCGACCGCGACGGGTGCGGTGGTCGCCGCCTCCTCGTCCAGCCGCTCCAGGCCGTACTTCAGCGCCGAGGCGTAGGTGTCGTCCGGGTCGAGCCGGCGCAGCTCCTCCGCGATCAGCTCGGCCGTCTCACGGCGCTTGAGCGCCACGGCACGGTCCGGCTGTCCCTGGATGGAGAGCGTCGCCAGCGAACCGTCGGGCCGGTCCAGGACGATCGGCCCGCAGGTGGACTCCATCCGTACGGAGGTGAGTCCGGGCCCCGTCGACCTGCCGCGCCGGACCGGAACCTTCAGCCGGTCCGCGAGCCACATGGCGAGCAGCTCGACGCTCGGGTTGAACTCCTCGCCCTCCACCTCGGCGGAGGTCACCTCGCACACGACCTGGTCGAGCGCGGCGGCCAGCATCGAACGCCACGGGGTGATCCGGGTCCAGGCCAGATCCGTGTCGCCCGGGGTGTAGTTGTCCGCGCGTCCCGTCAGCTCGTGGATCGGCTGCTCCGAGGCGTACGTGTCGGTCACCCGACGCTGGGCGAGCGCGCCCAGCGGGTCGTTCGCCGGGTCGGCCGGCGCGTTGACCGGCCACCAGACGACGACGGGCGCGTCCGGCAGCAGCAGCGGGAGGACCACCGACTGGGCGTGGTCGACGACCTCGCCGTACAGCCGGAGGACCACCGTCTCCCCGGTGCTGGCGTCGGCGCCGAGGCGGACCTCGGCGTCGAGCCGTGCCTTGGCGCGGTCACGCGGCGAGCGCGAGACCCGCTTGATGACCACGAGCGTCCGCGAGGGGTGCTCGCGGGACGCGTCGTTGGCCGCCTTGAGCGCGTCGTAGGCGTTCTCCTCGTCGGTGACGATGACGAGGGTGAGCACCATGCCGACGGCCGGCGTGCCGATGGCCCGCCGCCCGAGCACCAGCGCCTTGTTGATCTTGCTGGACGTGGTGTCCGTCAGGTCGGTCTTCATGGCCGGCGCCAGCTCCGTCCGTCTCGTGCGAGCATCTCGTCCGCCTCGATCGGACCCCAGGTCCCGGCCTGGTACTGCGCGGGCTTGCCGTGCTTGTCCCAGTACTGCTCGATCGGGTCGAGGATCTTCCAGGACAGCTCGACCTCCTCGACCCGCGGGAAGAGGTTCGAGTCGCCGAGGAGGACGTCGAGGATGAGCCGCTCGTACGCCTCGGGGCTGGACTCCGTGAAGGACTCGCCGTAGGCGAAGTCCATCGACACGTCCCGGATCTCCATCTGCGTGCCCGGCACCTTGGAGCCGAACCGCACCGTCACGCCCTCGTCCGGCTGGACCCGGATCACGATGGCGTTGCGGCCGAGCTCCTCGGTCGCGGTGTGGTCGAAGGGGGAGTGCGGGGCGCGCTGGAAGACGACCGCGATCTCGGTGACGCGGCGGCCGAGGCGCTTGCCGGTACGGAGGTAGAAGGGGACGCCCGCCCAGCGGCGGTTGTCGATCTCCACCTTGATGGCCGCGTAGGTGTCGGTCTTCGACTTGGGGTCGATCCCGTCCTCCTGCAGATAGCCGACGGCCTTGGCGCCGCCCTGCCATCCCGGCGCGTACTGGCCGCGCACGGTCGAGGCACCCAGGTCCTTCGGCAGCTTCACCGCGCCGAGCACCTTGGTCTTCTCGGCCGCGAGCGCGTCCGCGTCGAAGGAGGCGGGCTCCTCCATCGCGGTCAGCGCGAGCAGCTGGAGGAGGTGGTTCTGGATGACGTCACGGGCGGCGCCGATGCCGTCGTAGTACCCGGCGCGGCCGCCGATGCCGATGTCCTCGGCCATGGTGATCTGCACGTGGTCGACGTACGACCGGTTCCAGATCGGCTCGAAGAGGGTGTTGGCGAAGCGGAGCGCCAGGATGTTCTGGACGGTCTCCTTGCCCAGGTAGTGGTCGATCCGGAAGACCGCGTCGGGCGGGAAGACCTCGTGCACGACCTCGTTGAGGTCCTTCGCGGAGGCCAGGTCGTGGCCGAAGGGCTTCTCGATGACCGCACGGCGCCAGGAGCCGTTCTTCTGGTCGGCCAGGCCGTGCTTCTTCAGCTGCTGGACGACGAGCGGGAAGAACTTCGGCGGCACGGAGAGGTAGAAGGCGAAGTTGCCGCCCGTGCCCTGCGCCTTGTCCAGCTCCTCGATGGTGGTCTTCAGCTGGTCGAAGGCGTCATCGTCGTCGAAGTCGCCCTGGACGAAGCGCATCCCCTGGATCAGCTGCTGCCACACCTCCTCGCGGAACGGGGTGCGGGCATGCTGCTTGACGGCCTCGTAGACCTCCTGCGCGAAGTCCTCGTCCTGCCACTCGCGGCGGGCGAAGCCGATGAGCGAGAAGCCCGGCGGCAGCAGGCCGCGGTTGGCCAGGTCGTAGACGGCAGGCATCAGCTTCTTTCGGGACAAATCGCCCGTGACACCGAAGATCACCAGACCCGACGGCCCCGCGATACGCGGGAGCCGTCGGTCTGCGGCGTCACGGAGCGGGTTGGCTCCGTGGACTGCGCTCAAGGTGGTTACGCCTCCGAAGGTGCGAGGCGCTCAAGCTCCGCCTCGGTCGACTTGAGCAGGTCGTTCCAGGACGCCTCGAACTTCTCGACGCCCTCGTCCTCGAGCAGCTGCACCACGTCGTCGTACGAGATGCCGAGCTTCTCGACGGCGTCCAGTTCGGCGCGGGACTGCTCGTAGGTGCCGCGCACGGTGTCACCGGAGACCTCGCCGTGGTCGGCGGTGGCCTCCAGGGTGGCCTCCGGCATCGTGTTGACCGTGCCGGGGGCGACCAGGTCCACGACGTACAGGGTGTCCTTGTACGCCGGGTCCTTCACGCCGGTCGAGGCCCACAGCGGACGCTGCTTGTTGGCCTGCGCCTTGTCGAGGGCGGCCCAGCGGTCCGAGGAGAAGACCTCCTCGAACGCCTCGTAGGCCAGACGGGCGTTGGCCAGGGCGGCCTTGCCCTTGAGTGCCTTGGCCTCGTCCGTGCCGATGGCGGTCAGGCGCTTGTCGATCTCCGAGTCCACGCGGGAGACGAAGAAGGAGGCCACGGAGTGGATCAGGGAGATGTCCAGGCCGCGCTCGCGGGCCTTCTCCAGACCGGCCAGGTAGGCGTCCATGACCGCGCGGTAGCGCTCCAGCGAGAAGATCAGCGTCACGTTGACGCTGATGCCGAGGCCGATGACCTCGGTGATCGCCGGCAGACCCGCCTTGGTGGCCGGGATCTTGATGAGCGTGTTGGGACGGTCCACCAGCCAGGCCAGCTGCTTGGCCTCGGCGATCGTGGCCGCCGTGTTGTGGGCCAGACGGGGGTCCACCTCGATGGAGACCCGGCCGTCCTGGCCGTCGGTCGCGTCGAAGACCGGGCGCAGGATGTCGGCGGCGTCCCTCACGTCAGCCGTCGTGATCATGCGGATGGCCTCGTCCACGGTGACCTTCCGGGCGGCGAGGTCGGCGAGCTGCTGGTCGTAACCGTGGCCCTCCGAGATCGCCTTCTGGAAGATGGACGGGTTGGTGGTGACACCGACCACGTGCTGCTGGTCGATCAGCTCGGCCAGGTTTCCGGATGTGATCCGCTGACGCGAGAGGTCGTCCAGCCAGATCGCGACGCCTTCGTCGGAGAGGCGCTTGAGAGCGTCTGTCATGAGAGGTTCTCCAAAAGTCGTGTCTAAGGGCGTCAGCGCGCCGCGGCGGCGAGAGATTCCCGCGCGGCGGCGGCGACGGCTTCCGGCGTGAAGCCGAACTCGCGGAAGAGGACCTTCGCGTCGGCCGAGGCACCGAAGTGCTCCAGCGAGACGATCCGGCCGGCGTCGCCGACGTACTTGTGCCAGGTCAGACCGATACCGGCCTCGACCGCGACCCGAGCCTTCACCGACGGCGGCAGGACGGAGTCCTTGTACGCCTGGTCCTGCTCCTCGAACCACTCGACGGACGGCATCGAGACCACACGGGTCGGGACACCGGCGGCCTGGAGCTGCTCACGGGCCTCGACGGCCAGGTGCACCTCGGAGCCCGTGCCGATCAGCACGACCTGGGCGTCACCGCCCTCGGCGTCGGCCAGAACGTAGCCACCCTTGGCGGCGTCCTCGTTCCAGTCGTACGTCGGCACACCCTGACGGGTCAGGGCAAGACCGTGCGGGGCGCCCTTCCCGAACTCGCGGGTGTGACGCCTGACGATCTCGCGCCAGGCGATGGAGGTCTCGTTGGCGTCCGCGGGGCGGACGACGTTCAGACCGGGGATCGCGCGCAGCGACGCCAGGTGCTCCACCGGCTGGTGGGTCGGGCCGTCCTCGCCCAGACCGATCGAGTCGTGGGTCCAGACGTACGTCACCGGCAGGTGCATCAGGGCGGACAGACGGACCGCGTTGCGCATGTAGTCGGAGAACACCAGGAAGGTGCCGCCGTAGATGCGGGTGTTGCCGTGCAGCGCGATGCCGTTCATCTCCGCGGCCATGGAGTGCTCGCGGATGCCGAAGTGGATCGTGCGGCCGTACTTGTCGGCCTCCGGCAGCGGGTTGCCCTCGGGCAGGAACGACGAGGTCTTGTCGATCGTCGTGTTGTTCGAGCCGGCGAGGTCGGCCGAGCCGCCCCACAGCTCGGGGATGACCGCGCCGAGCGACTGCAGGACCTTGCCGGACGCCGCGCGGGTGGCGATGCCCCCGCCCGCTTCGAACACCGGGAGCTTCGACTCCCAGCCCTCGGGCAGCTCGTTCGCCTGGATGCGGTCGAACTCCGCGGCCCGCTCCGGGTTGGCCGTACGCCACTCGGCGAGCGACTTCTCCCACGCGGCGCGAGCCTCGCGGCCACGGTCGCCCAGGGCGCGCGTGTGGGCGATGACCTCGTCGGTGACCTCGAAGGTCTGCTCCGGGTCGAAGCCGAGGACACGCTTGGTGGCCGCGATCTCCTCGTCACCCAGCGCCGAGCCGTGCGCGGCCTCGGTGTTCTGGGCGTTCGGGGCGGGCCAGGCGATGATCGAGCGCATCGCGATGAACGACGGACGCTCGGTCTCGGCCTCGGCGGCCTTGATCGCCGCGAACAGGGCGGCCGGGTCCAGGTCGCCGTTGGCCTGCGGCTCGACGCGCTGGACGTGCCAGCCGTACGCCTCGTACCGCTTCATCGTGTCCTCGGACACGGCGGTCTCGGTGTCGCCCTCGATCGAGATGTGGTTGTCGTCCCACAGCAGGACGAGGTTGCCCAGCTTCTGGTGACCCGCCAGGGAGGACGCCTCGGCGGAGATGCCCTCCTGGAGGCAGCCGTCACCGGCGATCACGTAGATGTTGTGGTCGAACGGGGAGGTGCCGGGGGCCGCCTCCGGGTCGAACAGGCCGCGCTCGTAGCGGGCGGCCATCGCCATGCCCACGGCGTTGGCGACGCCCTGGCCCAGCGGGCCGGTCGTCGTCTCCACACCCGCGGTGTGCCCGTACTCCGGGTGACCCGGGGTCTTCGAGCCCCAGGTGCGGAATGCCTTCAGGTCGTCCAGCTCGAGCCCGAAGCCACCCAGGTACAGCTGGGTGTAGAGCGTGAGGGACGAGTGGCCGGCAGAGAGCACGAAACGGTCGCGCCCCACCCACTCCGGATCGGCCGGGTCGTGTCGCATCACCTTCTGGAAGAGGGTGTACGCGGCGGGCGCCAGGCTCATGGCCGTACCGGGATGGCCGTTGCCGACCTTCTGTACGGCGTCCGCGGCCAGGACGCGGGCGGTGTCAACGGCCCGCTGGTCCGATTCGGTCCACTCGAGGTCTGTGGTGGTCGGCTTAGTGCTCACCCTGAGTCAGGGCTCCTCTCCACATGTACTGGAAAGCCGGTGACTGAGGGTGTACCGGCGGTGTCGAGCCTACCCCCGACAACACGCCCATCCTTTCGAGTCCGCAGGCCTCACATGAGCGGATACGGCAAGAGTGCCGCTCACTGTGTCACTTCGCCTCCCGAGCGGCGTCCAACCCTTGGGACAAGCCCCCTCAACACGACCCCACCCCCGCGAAGATCGGCGTATGGGCAACGTCTACAGTGGCGTGGTACGCGCAAGTCTTCACCCCGTCTTCATCCGGGGAGCTTGCTGGGATTTCTCTGTCAGGGGTGTGCGTGACGGCCGTCGAGTCCCGACCCGCAGGGGTCGTCTTGACTCCCAGCCCGGGGGGCCATCGGCCGTTCGGGGCCCGCGTCAAGGCATACGTGGCGCTGACGAAGCCGCGGATCATCGAGCTTCTGCTCATCACCACCGTTCCGGTGATGTTCCTCGCCGAGCAGGGCGTGCCGAACATGTGGCTGGTACTCGCCACCTGCTTCGGCGGCTATCTGTCGGCGGGCGGCGCGAACGCGCTGAACATGTACATCGACCGCGACATCGACGCCCTGATGGACCGCACGTCCCAGCGCCCGCTGGTCACCGGAGTGCTCACCCCGCGTGAGGGCCTGGTCTTCGGCCTCACCCTCGCCGTGGTCTCCACGCTCTGGTTCGGCTTCCTGGTCAACTGGCTGTCCGCCGCGCTCTCGCTCGGCGCGCTCCTCTTCTACGTCGTGGTCTACACGATGATCCTCAAGAGGCGGACCGCGCAGAACATCGTCTGGGGCGGCATCGCCGGCTGTCTGCCCGTGCTGATCGGCTGGTCGGCCGTCACCAACTCGATGTCCTGGGCCGCGATCATCCTCTTCATGGTCATCTTCTTCTGGACGCCGCCGCACTACTGGCCGCTGTCGATGAAGGTGAAGGACGACTACGCCCGCGCGGGCGTCCCCATGCTGCCGGTCCTCGCCTCCAACAAGGTCGTCGCCAAGCAGATCGTCGCGTACAGCTGGGTGATGGTCGCCGTCTCCCTGCTGCTGACCCCGCTCGGCTACACCGGCTGGTTCTACACCGCCGTGGCGCTGCTCACCGGCGGCTGGTGGCTCTGGGAGGCGCATGCGCTGCTCAACCGCGCGAAGAACGGCGCGACCGGCGCGAAGCTCAAGGAGATGCGCCTCTTCCACTGGTCGATCACCTATGTCTCGCTGCTCTTCGTGGCGGTCGCGGTCGACCCCTTCCTGAGGTAGCTCCTCGGACTCCGATCAACGGCCGGGATACGTGGGCAAGACCACGTACCCCGGCCGTCGCCAGTCGATCTACCTGTCAGTAGCATCCTTGGCATGGCAGACACCAAGCAGGCGGACACCAAGGCGGAGCGCAAGGCGGCCAAGCTCGCCAAGCAGATCCAGGCGTTCTCCAAGAAGCACGGCGGCGCCGAGGGGCAGCTCGCCTACATCGGTCAGATGGGCACCCGTATCGTCCTCGTCGGCGAGGACGGCGGCTGGGGCGACCTGGTGGCCCCGACGTTCCCCGTCGCCCAGCAGGCCGCGGAGAAGGCCGGGCTGACCCTCCACGACGAGTTCGACGGCGAGTTCGCCGCCAAGGTCGTGACCGGCCCGTACGAGTGGACCCGGATGGCCGGTATCCAGATCGGCGGCCCGTCGAACGGCTGAGGCAACAACCTCGGGTGGGGCTCACCCGTTAGGACGGGTGGAAGCACGTCCACGCAGGGAGCCCCCCGAATGATCGAGACCCCGAGCCTGGTGGACCAGTACTGCCACGGGGTGCTCCGCAAGGAGCTCGGCCTCGGCACCTTTGAGGCACACCTCGGCAGAACAGGCGGGCCGCCCGCGCCCGGCACCACCTTCTTCGACACCCAGACCGGCTTCGCGGTGCGCCGCTGGTGCCCGCCGCTGCTCGGCCTGGAACCGCACTGCCCACCGGCCCGCTATCTCGCCCGCCGCAGGGAACTGGGCGTCCTGGAGTCGGGGCGCAGGCTGCTCCGGGCCTCCGGGATCTCCACCTACCTGGTGGACACGGGACTGCCCGGCGACCTGACGGGCCCCGCCGAGATCGCGTCCGCCGGGGCCGCCGACGCCCACGAGATCGTCCGTCTGGAGCTGCTCGCCGAGCAGGTCGCCGACACCTCGGGGACGGTCGAGGGGCTCCTGGCCAACCTCTCGGAGGCCGTCCACGGCGCCGCCGCGACCGCCGTCGCCTTCACCTCCGTGGCGGGGGTGTCCCGGGGGCTCGCCTACGCGCCCGAACCACCGGGCCCCGGCGAGGTGCGCGGGGCCGCCGACCGCTGGCTGGCCGGGCGGGCGGCCGGCGGCCGGCTCACCGACCCCGTCCTGCTGCGCCATCTCCTGTGGATCGCCGTCGCCTCAGGGCGGCCGCTCCAGCTGCACGTGGGGACCGAGGACCCGGACGGACTGGCCGGCTTCGCCGCCTCCACCAGCGGGCTCGGCGTCGACCTGGTGCTCCTGCACGGCTACCCGTACCACCGGCAGACGGCCCAGCTGACCGCTGTCTTCCCGCATGTGTACGCCGACCTCGGCTCCGTCCTCGGCAGGACCGGCGCCCGGGCCGCGGCCGTCCTCGCCGAACTCCTGGAGCTGGCCCCCTTCGGCAAGCTGCTCTTCTCCAGCGGAGCCCACGCGCTGCCCGAGCTGCACGTCGTCGCGGCCAGCGTCTTCCGCGGCGCGCTCGGCCGTGTGCTGGGCGAATGGGTGGGCGACGGCGCCTGGTCCCTCAACGACGCGCAGCGCGTCGCCACGATGATCGCGGCGGGCAATGCGCGGCGGGTCTACGAGCTCATCTGAGCGCGTACCCGATTTCGGATATCGCGCGGATTCGTTCCGCGCGGCCCTACGCCGTGGCCAGCGCGGAGTCGGCCTGGGCCGGGATCTCCGGGCCGGCCACGGGGCGCTCGCGCAGGCTCAGGGCGAGGCGCAGGACCGCGATCCACATCAGCGCGGAGCCGAGCATGTGCGCCCCGACCAGAAGCTCGGGGACCCCGGTGAAGTACTGGACGTACCCGATCCCGCCCTGTGCGAGCAGCACGATCAGCAGGTCGCGGGCGCGGGCCCGGGTGTCGTCGGGAGCGTCCACGACCCGCAGCACCAGCCACATGGCGAGCGCCAGCGCGCAGACGACCCACGCGGCGATGGCGTGGAGGTGGGCGGCGGCGGTCCAGTCCCACGGCATCCGCGGGACGTCGCTGCTGTCACCGGCATGCTTGCCCGAACCGGTCACCCCGGTACCGAGGACGATCAGCAGCACCGAGGCGGTGACGATGGCCCAGGACAGCTTGCGGACCGGGCCGGGGACGCGCGGCCGGGGCGTCGTGTCGCCCTCGCGGGCGCGCTGCCAGGTGATCACGGCGACGGTGAGGAGCGCGTTGGCGGCGATGAAGTGGCCGGCGACCGTCCACGGGTTCAGGCCCATCCACACGGTGATGCCGCCCAGGACCGCGTTGCTCGCGACGATCCAGAACTGCAGCCAGCCGAGCCGGGTCAGCCCGCGGCGCCACGGCTTGGTGGACCGCGCGGCGATGATGGCCCAGCCGACCGCTGCCGACAGGACGTACGTCAGCATCCGGTTGCCGAACTCGATCGCCCCGCGATAGCCCTGCTCGGGCGTCACGATGAGGCTGTCGTCCGTGCACTTGGGCCACGTGTCGCAGCCGAGGCCGGAGCCGGTCAGCCGGACCGCGCCTCCCGTGACGATGATGAGGACGCTCATCACGACGGCGGAGAGCGCGGCGCGCCGGAGGGTCCGGGGGGACGGGGTCCAGCGCTTGGCGATGAGGGCGAGGGGGGTCAACACGCGCCCTATCGTAGGACGGGGCTTGTGCACGCTTTCACGAGGGGTGCGTTACGGGTGAAGTCACCCCGGAACGTCACCCTTCCGCTACTCCCAGCGGAAGAACCTCGCCGCCGCCCCGAGCCCGAGGACCGCCCACACGGCGAGCGTGAGCGCCTGTCCCCACGGCATTCCGGCGCCGCCCTGGAGCACGTCCCGCAGCCCGTCCGAGAGCGCCGAGATCGGCAGCAGATCCAGGACGCCGCGGGCCGCGTCCGGGAACTTGTCGAGGGGCACGATCACCCCGCCGCCGACCAGGAGCAGCAGGAAGACCAGGTTCGCGGCCGCCAGCGTCGCCTCCGCCCGCAGCGTGCCGGCCATGAGCAGGCCGAGGCCCGAGAAGGCGGCCGTGCCGAGGACGAGCAGCAGCAGGACGGAGAACGGATCGCCCTGGGGCGACCAGCCGAGCCCCAGCGCGATCGCCGTCAGGAGCGCGACCTGGAGCACCTCGGTGACCAGGACGGAGAGCGTCTTGGCGGTCATCAGCGCCCAGCGGGGCAGCGGTGACGCGCCGAGCCGCTTGAGCACCCCGTAGCGGCGCTCGAAGCCGGTCGCGATGGCCTGGCCGGTGAAGGCGGTGGACATCACGGCGAGCGCGAGGACGCCGGGGGCGAGGAAGTCGACGGCCTTGTCCGTGCCCGTGTCGATGATGTCGACGGTGGAGAAGAGCACGAGAAGCAGCGACGGGATGATCACCGTCAGGAGCAGCTGCTCGCCGTTGCGCAGCAGCATCTTCGTCTCCAGGACGGTCTGCGCCGCGATCATCCGGCCGACGGGCGCGGCTCCCGGCTTCGGGGTGTACGTACCGGCGCTCATGACCGCAGCTCCTTGCCCGTCAGCTCCAGGCTGTGCCTGCCCGGGGGGCGACCCCCGGACCCCCGGCTGATCTTGGTGTCGACGTGCATCATGACCGCAGCTCCTTGCCCGTCAGCTCCAGGAAGACGTCTTCGAGGGTGTGGCGCTCCACCGAGATGCCGGACGGCATCACGCCGTGCTGGGCGCACCAGCTGGTGACCGTGGCGAGCAGTTGCGGGCCCACCTCGCCGCTGATCCGGTACGCGCCGGGGGTGAGTTCCGCGGCCGCCGTGCCGTCCGGCAGGGCCTTGAGCAGCGACCCGAGGTCGAGCCCGGGGCGGCCGGTGAAGCGCAGGGTGTTCTCGGCGCCGCCGCGGCAGAGCTGATCGGGGCTGCCCTGGGCGGCGACCCGGCCGCCGTCGATGATGGCGACGTCGTCCGCGAGCTCCTCGGCCTCGTTCATGAAGTGCGTGGTGAGCACGACGGTGGCGCCGTCGGCGCGCAGCTCGCGGACGAGGTCCCAGGTGGCGTGGCGGGCCTGCGGATCGAGTCCGGCGGTCGGCTCGTCGAGGAAGACCAGCTCGGGGCGGCCGACGACGGCCATGGCGAGCGCGAGGCGCTGCTGCTGGCCGCCGGAGAGCCGGCGGTAGGCGGTCCGGCCGCAGGAGCCGAGCCCGAGGCGCTCGATCACCGCGTCCACGTCCAGCGGGTGGGCATGGAGCTTCGCCATGTGGCGGAGCATCTCGTCGGCGCGTGCGCCGGAGTAGACGCCACCCGATTGGAGCATCACGCCGATCCGGGGACGCAGCAGGCCCGCGTCGGTGACCGGGTCGAGGCCGAGAACCCGGACGGTGCCCGCGTCGGCCTTCCGATAGCCCTCGCAGGTCTCGATCGTGGTGGTCTTCCCGGCCCCGTTGGGGCCGAGGACGGCGGTCACGGTGCCGGCCCGGACGTCGAGGTCGAGGCCGTCGACGGCGGTCTTCGTCCCGTACCGCTTGACCAGGCCGCGGACCTGGACGACGGACTCGTTTCGCATGGCGGGAAGTCTAGAGAGGTCGCCGGGGTGCATCCGGCGCGGGGCCCGAATCCAGCCCGTATTCGTCCTACGAATGATCATTTTCGCAGGTCAGGTAAGCCTTACCTGAGTGATGCACGGCACCGTCGTCCGCGCGGGCGGCGCTTGTCACTCTCGAAGGAATTACGCAACAATGGCGTTGTGAAAAACGTCGACGAGGCTCCCGTGGAGGAACTCGCGACCGGTGAGCGCTCCACACGCAACCGGGTCGCGCGGTCCATCCTGGACCACGGGCCGTCGACGGTCTCCGACCTCGCGCAGCGCCTCCGCCTCACCCAGGCGGCCGTGCGCCGCCATCTCGACTCCCTCGTCGCCGACAATGTCGTCGAGGCCCGCGAGAAGCGCGTGTACGGAGCCCGCACCCGCGGCCGCCCCGCCAAGGTCTTCGCGCTCACCGACTGCGGCCGGGACGCCTTCGACCAGTCGTACGACTCGCTGGCCGTCGACGCCCTGCGCTGGATCGAGAAGAACGCCGGTGGAGAGGCCGCCGTGGCGGCGTTCGCCCGCGACCGTCTCGAGCACCAGGCCGAGGCGTACCGCGAGGCCGTCGAGTCGGCGGACCCCGAGCAGCGCACCGAGGCGCTTGCCAAGGCGCTGAGCGCGGACGGGTACGCTGCCACTGCGCGGAACGCGCCGGTCGGCGAGCAGCTCTGCCAGCACCACTGCCCGGTCGCCCATGTCGCCGAGCAGTACCCCCAGCTGTGCGAGGCGGAGACGGAGATCTTCTCCCGCCTCTTGGGAACGCACGTCCAGCGTCTCGCCACCATCGCGCATGGTGACGGCGTCTGCACGACGTTCATCCCGCACAGCGCCCCACAGACCACCCCATCAGAAGCATCCGCAAGCACGGCCGGGAGGAACCCCGCATGACCACCGAGATCAGCCACCCCGAGCTCGAGGGCCTGGGTCGGTACGAGTACGGCTGGGCCGACTCCGACGCCGCCGGTGCCACCGCGAAGCGCGGTCTGAACGAGGACGTCGTCCGCGACATCTCCGCGAAGAAGAACGAGCCCGAGTGGATGCTGAAGCTGCGGCTCAAGGGTCTGCGCCTCTTCGACAAGAAGCCCATGCCGAGCTGGGGCTCCGACCTGTCGGGCATCGACTTCGACAACATCAAGTACTTCGTCCGGTCCACCGAGAAGCAGGCCGAGTCCTGGGAGGACCTGCCGGAGGACATCAAGAACACGTACGACAAGCTCGGCATCCCCGAGGCGGAGAAGCAGCGCCTCGTCGCCGGTGTCGCGGCCCAGTACGAGTCCGAGGTCGTCTACCACCAGATCCGTGAGGACCTGGAGGAGCAGGGCGTCGTCTTCGTCGACACCGACACCGCGCTGAAGGAGCACGAGGAGCTCTTCCGCGAGTACTTCGGCACGGTCATCCCGGTCGGCGACAACAAGTTCGCCTCGCTGAACACGGCCGTCTGGTCCGGCGGATCGTTCATCTACGTGCCGAAGGGCGTGCACGTCGAGATCCCGCTGCAGGCCTACTTCCGTATCAACACGGAGAACATGGGCCAGTTCGAGCGGACGCTGATCGTCGTCGACGAGGACGCCTACGTCCACTACGTCGAGGGCTGCACCGCCCCGATCTACTCCTCCGACTCGCTGCACTCCGCGGTCGTCGAGATCATCGTGAAGAAGGGCGGCCGCTGCCGCTACACGACGATCCAGAACTGGTCGAACAACGTCTACAACCTGGTCACCAAGCGCGCCGTGGCCTACGAGGGCGCGACCATGGAGTGGGTCGACGGCAACATCGGCTCCAAGGTCACCATGAAGTACCCGGCCGTCTACCTGATGGGCGAGCACGCCAAGGGCGAGACCCTGTCCATCGCCTTCGCGGGCGAGGGCCAGCACCAGGACGCCGGCGCCAAGATGGTCCACATGGCCCCGAACACCTCCTCCAACATCGTCTCCAAGTCGGTGGCGCGAGGCGGCGGCCGCACCTCCTACCGCGGTCTCATCGAGATCGGCGAGGGTGCCCCGGGCGCCAAGTCGAACGTGCTCTGCGACGCGCTGCTCGTCGACACGATCTCCCGCTCGGACACGTACCCCTACGTGGACGTCCGCGAGGACGACGTCTCCATGGGCCACGAGGCCACCGTCTCCAAGGTCTCCGAGGACCAGCTCTTCTACCTGATGAGCCGCGGTCTGACCGAGTTCGAGGCGATGGCGATGATCGTGCGCGGCTTCGTCGAGCCCATCGCCAAGGAGCTGCCGATGGAGTACGCCCTCGAGCTCAACCGGCTGATCGAGCTGCAGATGGAAGGCGCGGTGGGCTAAGGCGCCCCGCGGACCGGCCGGGCGCGTCCCGGCCGGATCGGCCCCGTCCGGACGACCCGTCCGGACACGGACCGGCAAACGACGACCCCCGGGCTCAGCCGCTGAGCCCCGCGAGCACGCCGCTGGGCGGCGCGGCCGCGGACGGTGCCCCAGGCGCCGCCGCCACCGGCCGCCCGGCACAGGCGGGCAAGCACGACGAGGCAGGAAGAGAGCAAGACGACAGCCATGGCTGAGGCTCAGAACATCCCGGCGGGCTCCACCACCGCCGGCTCGATCGCGGTGGCCGCCGAGTCCACCGTCGCCACGCGCATGAGCGCGCCCCCGTCCTTCGACGTCGCGGACTTCCCCGTCCCGCACGGTCGCGAGGAGGAGTGGCGGTTCACGCCGCTGGAGCGGCTGCGCGGTCTGCACGACGGCACCGCGATCGCGTCCGGCGAGGGCGTCAAGGTCGAGATCGAGGCCCCCGAGGGCGTCACCGTGGAGACCGTCGGCCGTGACGACGCGCGGCTCGGCAAGGCCGGCACGCCCGTCGACCGTGTCGCCGCCCAGGCGTACACCTCCTTCGAGAAGGCCTCGGTCGTCACCGTCGCCAAGGAGGCCGTCCTCAGCGAGCCGATCCGGATCGCCGTGCACGGCGAGGGCGGCGTCGCCTTCGGACACCAGGTGATCGAGCTCGGCGCGTTCGCCGAGGCCGTCGTGGTCATCGACCACACCGGCGACGCGGTGCTCGCCGCCAACGTCGACTACCTCCTCGGCGACGGCGCCAAGCTCACCGTCGTCTCCGTCCAGGACTGGGACGAGAAGGCCGTCCACGTCGCCCAGCACAACGCGCTGGTCGGCCGTGACGCCTCCTTCAAGTCCGTCGTGGTCACCTTCGGCGGCGACGTCGTCCGTATCCACCCGCGCGTGCAGTACGCGGCCCCGGGCGGCGAGGCCGAGCTCTTCGGTCTGTACTTCACCGACGCCGGCCAGCACCAGGAGCACCGCCTCCTGGTCGACCACAACACGCCGCACTGCAAGTCCAACGTGGCCTACAAGGGCGCGCTGCAGGGCCAGGACGCCCACGCCGTCTGGATCGGTGACGTCCTCATCCAGGCCGCCGCAGAGGGCACCGACACGTACGAGCTCAACCGGAACCTGGTCCTGACGGACGGCGCCCGCGTCGACTCCGTGCCGAACCTGGAGATCGAGACCGGCGAGATCGCCGGCGCCGGTCACGCCTCGGCCACCGGTCGCTTCGACGACGAGCAGCTCTTCTACCTGATGTCCCGCGGCATCCCGGAGACCGAGGCCCGCCGCCTCGTCGTCCGCGGCTTCTTCGCCGAGCTGGTCCAGCAGATCGGTCTGCCGGACGTCCAGGAGCGCCTCATCACCAAGATCGAGGCCGAGCTGGAGGCGTCCGTCTGATGGCCTTCGTCCGAGTCTGCGCGCTGAGCGAGCTGGAGACCGACACCCCGAAGCGGGTCGAGGTCGACGGCACGCCGGTGTCGGTCGTGCACACCGAGGGCGAGGTGTTCGCGATCAACGACATCTGCTCGCACGCCAACGTCTCCCTCTCGGAGGGCGAGGTCGAGGACTGCTCCATCGAGTGCTGGCTGCACGGCTCCAGCTTCGACCTCCGCACCGGCAAGCCGTCCGGCCTTCCCGCGACGCGCCCCGTCCCCGTATACCCCGTAAAGATCGAAGGGGACGATGTGCTCGTCTCCGTCACCCAGGAGTCCTGAGTCACCCATGGCAACGCTTGAAATCCGCGACCTGCACGTCTCCGTCGAGGCCGAGAACGGCCCCCGTGAGATCCTCAAGGGCGTCGACCTGACCGTGAAGCAGGGCGAGACCCACGCCATCATGGGCCCCAACGGCTCCGGCAAGTCGACCCTGGCGTACTCCCTCGCCGGCCACCCGAAGTACACGATCACCGGTGGCAGCGTGACCCTGGACGGCGAGGACGTCCTGGAGATGTCGGTCGACGAGCGCGCCCGCGCCGGTGTCTTCCTGGCCATGCAGTACCCGGTCGAGGTCCCCGGTGTCTCGGTCTCCAACTTCCTGCGCACCTCCGCCACCGCCGTCCGCGGCGAGGCCCCCAAGCTGCGTACCTGGGTGAAGGAGGTCAAGGAGGCCATGGAGAAGCTCCAGATGGACCCGGCCTTCGCCGAGCGCAACGTCAACGAGGGCTTCTCCGGCGGTGAGAAGAAGCGCCACGAGATCCTGCAGCTGGAGCTTCTGAAGCCGAAGATCGCGATCCTCGACGAGACCGACTCCGGCCTCGACGTCGACGCGCTCCGCATCGTCTCCGAGGGCGTCAACCGGGTCCGTGAGTCCGGCGAGGTCGGCACCCTGCTCATCACCCACTACACGCGCATCCTGCGCTACATCAAGCCCGACTTCGTGCACGTGTTCGCGAACGGCCGCATCGCCGAGTCCGGCGGCGCCGAGCTCGCCGACCAGCTGGAGGCCGAGGGCTACGACAAGTACGTGAAGGGTGGCGCATCCGCGTGACATCTGCCCATCAGGGGCTCTCCGGCCTCCTCGACACCGAGGCGATCCGCAAGGACTTCCCGCTCCTGGATCGCGTGGTCCACGACGGCAAGAAGATCGTGTACCTGGACTCCGCGGCGACCTCGCAGAAGCCGCGCCAGGTGCTCGACGCGCTCAACACCTACTACGAGCGCCACAACGCCAATGTCCACCGCGGCGTCTACACGGTCGCCGAGGAGGCGACGGCGCTGTACGAGGGCGCCCGTGACAAGGTCGCGGCCTTCATCAACGCGCCGAGCCGCGACGAGGTGATCTTCACCAAGAACGCCTCCGAGTCGCTCAACCTCGTGGCCAACATGCTGGGCTGGGCCGACGAGCCCTACCGCGTGGACCACGAGACCGAGATCGCCATCACGGAGATGGAGCACCACTCCAACATCGTGCCGTGGCAGCTGCTCTCGCAGCGCACCGGCGCGAAGCTGAAGTGGTTCGGCCTCACCGACGACGGTCGTCTCGACCTCTCGAACATCGAAGAGGTCATCACCGAGAAGACCAAGATCGTCTCGTTCACGCTGGTCTCGAACCTGCTGGGCACGATCAACCCGGTCGAGACGATCATCCGGCGTGCGCAGGAGGTCGGTGCGCTGGTCTGCATCGACGCCTCGCAGGCGGCCCCGCACATGGTTCTCGACGTGCAGGCGCTGCAGGCCGACTTCGTGGCCTTCACCGGCCACAAGATGGTCGGCCCGACCGGCATCGGCGTGCTGTGGGGACGGCAGGAGCTCCTGGAGGACCTGCCTCCGTTCCTCGGCGGCGGCGAGATGATCGAGACCGTCTCGATGCACTCGTCGACGTACGCGCCGGCTCCGCACAAGTTCGAGGCGGGTACGCCCCCGATCGCCCAGGCCGTCGGCCTCGGCGCGGCCGTGGACTACCTGTCGGCGATCGGCATGGAGAACATCGCGCGCCACGAGCACGCGATCACCGAGTACGCCGTCCGTCGCCTCCAGGAGGTTCCGGACCTGCGGATCATCGGCCCCACCACGGCCGAGGACCGCGGCGCGGCGATCTCCTTCGTGCTCGGCGACATCCACCCGCACGACGTGGGCCAGGTTCTCGACGAGCAGGGCATCGCGGTCCGTGTCGGCCACCACTGCGCGCGGCCGGTCTGCCTGCGGTACGGAATTCCTGCGACCACGCGGGCGTCGTTCTATCTGTACTCCACCCCGGCCGAGGTCGACGCCCTGGTCGAGGGTCTGGAGCACGTACGGAACTTCTTCGGCTAGGGGATCTCGTGAAGCTCGATTCGATGTACCAGGACGTCATCCTGGACCATTACAAGCACCCGCACGGGCGCGGTCTTCGGGACGGCGACGCCGAGGTGCACCACGTGAACCCGACGTGCGGCGACGAGATCACGCTCCGGGTGAAGTACGACGGCTCGCGCATCGAGGACGTCTCGTACGAGGGTCAGGGCTGCTCGATCAGCCAGGCTTCGGCCTCGGTCCTGAACGAGCTGCTCGTCGGCAAGGAGCTGGCCGAGGCGCAGAAGATCCAGGGCACGTTCCTGGAGCTGATGCAGTCCAAGGGCCAGATCGAGCCGGACGACGCGATGGAGGAGATCCTGGAGGACGCGGTCGCGTTCGCGGGTGTCTCCAAGTACCCGGCCCGGGTGAAGTGCGCGCTGCTCAGCTGGATGGCGTGGAAGGACGCGACGGCCCAGGCTCTGGGTGACGCGGAGAGGAAGTCGGCATGACCGAGAACGCCGAGGCCACGATGAAGCCGGCCTCCGAAGAAGAGATCCGCGAGGCGCTGTACGACGTCGTCGACCCCGAGCTGGGCATCGACGTGGTCAACCTCGGCCTGATCTACGGCATCCACATCGACGACACCAACGTCGTCACGCTGGACATGACCCTGACGTCGGCGGCCTGTCCGCTGACCGATGTGATCGAGGACCAGGCGAAGGCCGCCACCGACGGCATCGCCAGCGAGCTGAAGATCAACTGGGTCTGGATGCCGCCGTGGGGTCCGGACAAGATCACGGACGACGGTCGCGAGCAGCTGCGCGCTCTCGGTTTCAACGTCTGACCGTTTCGCGCTTTCGAACGGCCATGCCTGCCAGGCAGACTGGCGGGCATGGCCGTTCGCATGTATCAGCTCGCCGTCGACGCCCACGACCTGCCGGCCCAGGCCCGGTTCTGGTCGCGGGTGCTGGACTGGAAGATCCTCTTCGAGGCCGAGGACGAGATCGTCATCGGTGCCGACGCCTCCGCCCTGCCGGGGATGTGCTTCCTTCCCGTCCCCGAGTCCAAGACCGTCAAGAACCGGCTGCACATCGATCTGACGCCCGACGACCAGGACGCCGAGGTCGAGAGGATCCTGGCCCTCGGGGCCCGGCGGATCGACGTGGGTCAGGGCGAGGACGCGACCTGGGTCACGCTCGCCGACCCCGAGGGGAACGAGTTCTGCGTGCTGCGTCCGAAGCGGTCTCTCACCGACTGAACGGAGGCGCCTCGGCCGCCGCCTCGACGAGGGCCGGGGCGAGGTTCTCCTTGCGGATGCGCTGGTCGACGTAGACGAGGCCGGTGACCAGGGGCGGGAAGACCGAGCAGACGGCCTGCGCCACCATCGAGCCGAGGACGGCGAACACCGCGAGCGGTACGAAGGCCAGCATCACCTCGCTCGCGGACTCGGTGCCGGACGGTTCCGTGAACGAGGCCGGGAGCGAGATCAGCACGCTGAGGACCTGCTGGATCAGCCAGTTCGCCATCGCGGCCATGAGGCCCGCGACCAGCAGCGCGCCGAAGACCCGCCACCACGAGCCGCTGACCAGCCGGCTGGAGCGGCGCATCGAGGCCGTCGCGCCCTGCCCCTCGAACACGGCCGCCGGCGCCGCCAGGCTGAACTTCACCCAGAGCCACGCGGCGAGCGGGGCGGTCAGCAGGGTGGCCAGCATGGCGCCCCCGAACGACAGGAACACCCAAGCCACCGGGCCCGACCCTTCGAGGGCCACCATCAGACCGGCGAACGCCGCCACGAACACGATGAGCGGGACCGGTACGGTCAGCAGCATCGTCAGGAAGACCGTGCCCACGACCGCGGGCATCCGCGACCAGGCACGGCGCCAGACCGCGCCGAAGGTCGTCCGGCGGCCGAGGACGGCCTCCTGGAGGACCACGGGGCATGCCGCGTAGACGACGGCGCTCGCGAGCAGCATCCCGACCATGGCGATCAGCCACACACAGCCGAAGGCGATGAGCAGCGGCCGGCCGTCCTCCCAGCTGGGCTCCTGCCCGCGGGGCAGATCGAAGACTCCGGGCAGATGGTCGGAGACCAGGGCGTACGCGATGCCGAGGGCCGCGGCGGCCAGCAGCGTCGCCCCGCCGAACGCGGCCGCGGCGACTCCGAACAGCTGCTTCCAGTAGCGGCCGATGGTGGTGAAGGCGCCGGTCAGGAGCTGGCTGAGACCCAGCGGCGCCAGGGGTATCACGCCGGGCTGCGGCGGAGGTGGCGGGGGAGCGTAGCCGTAGCCGTACGGCCCCGAGGGATGCGTCATGCGGGACACCGTATCGGCAGGCGTTGTGTACGGCCGTACATATCGTTGTGTACGCTTGTACGCATGGGATACGGACTGCTGGCGGGGGCCATCACCGCGGAGATCGTGGCCACGATCTCCATGAAGTACAGCGAGGGCTTCTCGAAGACCTGGCCGTCGATCGTCACGGCCACCGGCTATGTGATCGCCTTCGCGTTGCTCGCTCAGGCGCTCAAGACCCTCCAGGTCGGCACGGCGTACGCGATCTGGTCCGGCGTGGGCACCGCGGCGGTCGCCGTCATCGGCATCCTCTTCATGAACGAGACCTTCAGCGTCGCCAAGGTCGCCGGGGTGCTCCTGATCATCGCGGGGGTCCTCGTGCTCAACATGGGCGGAGCGCACTGATGGCCCGCCCCCGCCGCCACGACCCCGAGCGGCGGCAGCGGATCGTCGACGCCGCGCTGCGCGTGGTGGGCACCCGGGGCATCGAGGGGCTGAGCCACCGGACGGTCGCCGCGGAGGCCGACGTCCCGCTCGGCTCCACGACGTACCACTTCGCCTCCCTCGACGAACTGCTCGTCGCCGCGCTCCGCCAGGCCAACGAGGGGTTCGGGCGGGAGCTGCGCGAGAGCGGCGCGCTCGCCGACCCCGGGACCGATCTCGCGGCCGAGCTCGCCCGGCACATGGGGGAGTGGATCGCGGGCGAGCGGACCGGGGTGGAGCTGGAGTACGAGCTCTACCTCGCCGCCCTGCGCCGACCCGCGCTGCGACCGGTCGCGGCGGAGTGGACGGACGCCGTCGCCGAGGTCCTCTCCCGGCGCACGGACCCGGTCACCGCCCGGGCCCTGGTCGCCCTCATGGACGGCATCTGCCTCCAGGTCCTGCTGACCGGCACGGAGTACGACGAGGGGTACGCCCGCGAGATGCTGTCGCGCGTCCTCGCGGTACGACCCGAACCGGGCGCCGCGCCCGGCGGCGAAGCCCGGGGAGTCGGCTGACGGCGAGGCCCGGGGTGCGCCGGACGGTCTCCGACCCGGCCCGGGCGATCCGACGAGCGCCCCGGCGTGGCGGTTGTCGCTTCCGCCAGGCGGCTCGACCGACACCTGAGACCGGTTGGCCCGGGCGGGGCCCCGACCGTTAGGTTTTCCGCATGACCACTGCTCCTCGCACCACCGGCGCCGTCGCCGCCGGCCTCGCCACCATCGCCGGTGACGGCACCGTTCTCGACACCTGGTTCCCCGCCCCCGAGCTGACCGACGCGCCCGGGCCCGCCGGAACCGAGCGGCTCACCCCCGACGCCGCCGTCAACGCGCTCGGTGAGGGCGCGGCCAAGGCCCTCGGCGTGGACGCCCGTCGTGGCGTCGAGGTGGTCGCCGTCCGCACCGTCATCTCCTCGCTCGACGACAAGCCGCTCGACGCCCACGACGCGTACCTGCGCCTGCACCTGCTGAGCCACCGGCTGGTCAAGCCGCACGGCCAGAGCCTCGACGGCGTCTTCGGCCTGCTGGCCAACGTCGCGTGGACCTCGCTCGGCCCGGTGGCCGTCGACGACATCGAGAAGGTGCGCCTCAACGCGCGCGCCGAGGGCCTGCACCTCCAGGTGACCTCGATCGACAAGTTCCCGCGGATGACCGACTACGTCGTCCCCGCCGGCGTCCGCATCGCCGACGCCGACCGCGTCCGGCTCGGCGCGCACCTCGCCGCCGGTACGACCGTCATGCACGAGGGCTTCGTCAACTTCAACGCCGGCACGCTGGGCACCTCGATGGTCGAGGGCCGCATCTCCGCGGGCGTCGTCGTCGGCGACGGCTCCGACATCGGCGGCGGCGCCTCCACCATGGGCACCCTCTCGGGCGGTGGCAACGTCATCATCTCCATCGGCGAGCGCTGCCTGATCGGTGCCGAGGCGGGCGTCGGCATCGCGCTCGGCGACGAGTGCGTCGTCGAGGCCGGTCTGTACGTCACCGCCGGCACCCGCGTCACGATGCCCGACGGCGAGATCGTCAAGGCCCGCGACCTCTCCGGGGGCGACAACATCCTCTTCCGCCGCAACTCGGTGACCGGAGCCGTCGAGGCCCGCCCGAACAACGCGGTGTGGGGCGGGCTCAACGAGATCCTCCACAGCCACAACTGAGCCGTGACCTGCTCGTGTGACTCTCCGTTAACGGTACGACGTTGAGTCACACGAGCAGACAAGGCGAGGAGTCGACATGAGGACGAGGCCCACCATCGTCGGAGCGCTGACCGTGGCGGCGGTGCTCCTTCCGGCCACGGCCGCCTCCGCGGACGAGACGCACACCCGGACCCACAACGGTCCGTACGTCTCGAACGGACCCAGCCTCACCCTCCACACCGGTCAGATCGACGACCCGCTGGAGGACGTCCTGGAGCACGCCGCGCTCTTCGGTACGACCTACGTGTTCGACTGAACCAGATCCTCGTACGCCGCCCGCAGCCCGTCGACCGTCTCCAGGTCGGCGGGCTGCAGCGGTTCCCGGACGAAGTCGCCGAGGAGCGCCTTCGCGGTCACCGTGCCCGGCAGGCCGGAGGCCATCATCAGCTCCGAGAGCGGCATGGTCAGCGCGTTGAGCCGGGTGGCCCCGGCCGTGTCCCCCGCGTCGAAGGCGTCGAGGACGGCGCGCATCTGACGCGGCGCCACGTTGGCCACCGTGCTGACGAAGCCGGCGCCGCCCACCGCGTACAGCGGGAGGTTCAGCTCCTCGGAGCCGGAGTAGTACGCCAGCGAGGTGCGGGCGATCACCTTGGTGGAGCCGAGCAGGTCGTAGGAGCAGTCCTTGACCGCGACGATCCTCGGGTGCGCGGCGAGCCGCAGCATCGTCTCGGGCTCGATCCGGGTGCCGGTGCGGCCGGGGATGTCGTACAGCATCACCGGCAGACCGGTCGCGTCCGCGACCTTGCGGAAGTGCGCCTCGACGGCGTCCTGCGGGGGCCGGCTGTAGTACGGGGTGACGACCAGCAGCCCGTCCGCGCCCGCCTTCTCGGCCTGGCGTGCCAGCTCGACCGTGTGCCGGGTGTCGGAGGTGCCGACGCCCGCGAGGACCGAGGGGCCGGGGCCGACGGCCTCGCGTACGGCCTCGATCAGGGCCGCCTTCTCGGCGTCGGTGGTGGTCGGGGACTCGCCGGTGGTGCCGTTGAGGACGAGACCGTCGCAGCCCTCGGACACCAGATGGGCGGCGTGCTCGCGGGCGACGTCGAGATCCAGCTCGCCGGAGGCGGTGAAGGGCGTGATCATCGCGCAGAGGGCCCGGCCGAAGGGGCGTTCAGTGCTCATCGGGAAAGTCTGTGGGGCGCAATGCTGAAGGTCCACTTAGTTCTTCTTGGGGTGAGGGGTAAGCATCCCTGAAGCATGGGGGCTCTGGCATGATCTCTCTGCGCGACAGGAGGACATGGAGAGAGAACCGCATGAGCGAACAACGTGTCGCCCTGGTCACCGGCTCGTCCTCGGGCATCGGCGCCGCAGTCGCCCGCCGCCTCGCCGCCGCGGGCATCCGGGTCGTCGTCAACTCCGCGCGGTCCGTGGAGGCGGGCAAGGCCCTCGCCGCCGAACTGCCGGACGCCGTCTACGTCCAGGCCGACGTCTCCGACGAGGCCCAGGCGACGGCCCTCGTCGCCGCGGCGGTGGAGGCGTACGGGCGCCTGGACATCCTGGTCAACTGCGCGGGCACCACGCGGTTCATCCCGCACGACGACCTCGACGCGGCCTCGCCCGACGTCTGGCGGCACCTCTACGACGTCAACGTCATCGGCGTCTGGCAGACCATCACCGCCGCCGTCCCGCACCTGCGGGCGCACGGCGCGGGCAGCGTCGTGACGATCTCCTCGCAGGCCGGTGTCCGCCCCGGCGGCAGCTCCATCCCGTACGCGGTCTCCAAGGCGGCCGTCAACCACATGACGAAGCTGCTGGCCAAGACCCTCGGCCCGGAGGTCCGGGTCAACGCGGTCGCACCGGGCTTCATCGACACCCCCTGGTTCGACGGGGTCGAGGGCGCGGACGAGGCCAAGGCCCATGTGGCGGGGGCGGTACCGCTCCGCAGGGTGGGACGCCCCGAGGACATCGCCGGGGCCGTCTTCGACCTCACCCACGCCTCGTACATCACGGGCGAGGTCCTGCTCGTCGACGGCGGAGGGCACCTGCTCGGCTAGAGCACGAGCTTGAACCCGTCGTGGCTGCGCGCGAAGCCCAGCGAGGCGTAGAAACGGTGGGCATCGGTCCGCTGCTTGTCGCTGGTCAGCCGGACGAGCGCGCAGCCGCGTGCGCGCGCACGCTCCACCGCCCGCGCCATCAGCTCCCGGCCGAGCCCACCGCCACGCCGGTCCGCCCGGACCCGCACGGCTTCGATCAGGGCCCGCTCGGCCCCGCCCTTGCCGAGACCGGGGATGTACGTCGCCTGCAGACACCCCACGACCAGCTCCCCGTCGACCAGCACCAGCATCTCGTTGCGCGGATCGCCCTCGATGTCCGCGAAGGCCCGCTCGTACGCCGGTGTGACGACGACCGATCCGGGGTCCACGACCTTCTCCTCGTCGGCGAGGAGCGCGAGGACGGCGGGCAGTTCGGCGCGGGTGGCGGGGCGAAGGATCACGCGGCGGAGTCTCCCACGGGCCGCCGGGCCGCTGTCGACGGAGGGGCCGACCACGACGGCGCACGCCCGCGCCGGGTCTCGGCGCGGGCGTGCGGCGTGCGGTGCTACGGGCGGAAGCGCAGCACCTGCGGGTCGTGGTCGCTGTTCTGGTCCGCGAACTCCGCGTTGATGTGGACGCTGTCGTACTCGAAGTGACGGATCCCCGGGCTGGTCAGGATCTGGTCGAGAACCTGGCTGTTGCCCTGGAAGACGTACGAGTAGCGCTCGCTGCGCGGCAGCGACTTCACGGCCGGGTAGAGCGCCCCGCCGTCCGTCAGTGCCTTCGTCGTCTCCGAGAACTCGAAGTCGTTGATGTCGCCGAGGACGACGACATCGGCGTTCTTCTCGATGGCGAGGACGTCCTTGACGAAGGCGTTGACGGCCTGCGCCTGGAGGAGCCGCTTGGCCTCGGAGGAACGGTTCGGCGGCTGGCGGTGCGCGACCAGCGACTCGTCACCGCCCTTGGAGCCGAAGTGGTTGGCGATCACGAAGACCGTGCGGCCACGGAAGGTGAACTCGCCCGCCAGCGGCTTGCGGCTGTTCTCCCAGGCGGTGTTCGCCGGGTCGATACGGCCGGGGGAGCGGGTCAGCGCGGCGCGGTCCTTGTCGGCGCGGACCACGTCCGTCGCGGTCGCCGCGTCGCCGCCCGCGCGGTCGGTGAAGGAGACCCGCTCCGGGTTGAAGAGGAAGGCCTGACGGATGTTTCCGCCGGGCTCGCCGCCGTCCTTGTTGTTCTCCGGGTCGACCGAGCGCCACTCGTACGCCGGACCGCCCGCGGCCACGATCGCGTCCGTGAACTTCTTCAGCGTCTGGTCGGCCGCGACCGTGCCGTCGTTCTTGGCGCCGTTGTTGTCCTGGATCTCCTCCAGGGCCAGGATGTCGGGCGAGGCGAGGTTCTCCACCACGGCCGCGGCCAGCGCGTCGAACTTCTCCTGCGGGTCGGACGGGTCGAGGTTCTCGACGTTGTACGTCGCGACCGCCAGCTCGTTCTTGTGCTGCTTCTCCGTGATCTCGCGCTCCAGGCCGCGGTCGACGACCGTGCCCAGGGTGCGCGCGGTCAGCGTGTAGCCGCCGAACTGGTTGAAGTCCAGCGGGCCCTCGGTCGTGCCGGAGAGCACGTCGCCGACGTTCGCCTTGGGGAAGGGCTGCTGGGCGATCGGCGTCAGCGACTGGATCTGGAGCCGGCCGGTGTTCTGCGAGGTGTACGAGCCGTAGACCGTACCGCCGCGCCAGTTGGGGTTCTCCCAGGGCTTCACCGTGACCCACAGCTCGGAGTACGGGTCGGTGGCGCCCACGACGCGCGAGGCGCCTACGCGGACGTTGGTGCCCTCCAGGGACTCGTAGTAGTCCAGGGCGTACCGCTTGGGCTCCAGAGTGAGGCCGTTGACGGAGCCGCCGGCCGCCGGGTCGCCCTCGGGGGCGTACGCGGAGGGCACGGACCAGGCCGAGATCGTCACGGGGGCCGGGACGGGGTTGCCCGTCGAGACCACGGTGACGGTGGGCTTGGAGAGCTGCGTCAGCGACTGGTTGCCGGAGTTCAGGCCGCCGGGGACGTACTCGCCGACCGTACCGTTCACGCTGACCGCGTCGCCGACGGCGACGGTCGGGACGGAGCTCGTGAAGACGAAGAGACCCTCGCTGGTGGCCGGGTTGTCGTCGGCCTGCGGGTCCTGGATCCAGAAGCCGCGCGAACCGTAGGTCCGGACGCCGGTCACGATGCCCGTGACGCCGGTGACCTGCTGGCCGACGAGGGGCGAGACCCGGGTGGTGCCCTGGATGTCGTGGACGCGGACGGCGGCTGTGTCCGCGGTGGTCTCCGCCGAGGCGGAGGAGCCCGCGAGGAGTCCGGCCGCGAGCGCGGCCGTTACGACGGCGGCCACAGCCGCGGATCTCGGTATGGAGGAAGGCATCAAGGAACTCCGGAGATGCTTGGAGAAACGGTCGAATTATCTACGCGCGTCAATCTCTTGGCTGAGCGGTGGACTTGTCAAGGGTCGACGGGTGTACGAAGGCTGACGGCTCCGTGAACCGGCGGCCCGCCCGGGAAATACGTCTACCCTGAAGGCCGTTCGCCAGCACCGTCGACCCCGACGCGCCCTTCGAGGAGAAGACCCCAGATGGCACCGGACCGTCCCACCCTGCCCCCCGTTCAGCTGCACTCGGACGCGGAGCTGGCACGGGCCGCCCTGGCCGCCCCCCTCCTGGCCCGGGCCGCGCGCCTCGCCCGCTGGGCGGGTCCGGAGACCCTGGTCGGCGCGGGCGGGGAACTCGTCGACGAGCAACTGCCGTCCGCCGCCGAGGTGCTGGGGCTGGAAGCGGACGAGGACGGCGCCGCGTACGCGAGCGAGGCGTGGCGGCTGGCCGTCGACACGGGACTCGTGGACGTCGAGGACGGCGACGACGACACCCCCGGCACCGTGAGCACCGGAGCGAACCTCGCCGTCCTCACCGGCGGTGCGCCGCTCGACATCCTGGGGATCTGGCTCGACGGTCTGGACGTGGTGTTCGCCGACGCCACCGCGCCCGTGCTCGACGACCTGGCGGAGGTCATCGGCGAGGACGGCGAGATCGACTTCGAGCTCCTCGACTGGAACCCGGAGGAGGAGGCGGAGTTCCTGGAGGGCGTGCTCGGCAATCTGTACCTGCTGACGGTCGGCGAGGGCGGACCGGGCGAGGGCGCGGTGCCGCTGCCGGCGCTCGCCGCGTCGATGATCGTCCCGGAGGACATGGGCGAGCCCACCGACGACGTACTGGAGCAGGTCTCCGAGGCGATGATGCGTCTCGACGACCAGTTCCGGCTGCTCGAGCCGATCGGGCTCGTCGAGTACCAGCCCGTCGACGAGGCGCTGATGGTCGAGGAGGGCGAGGAGCCCGCCCCGCAGATCGACGAGGCCGACGACGAGGACGTCACCCGGTACGGGATGGTCAGGCTGACCCCGCTCGGGCTCTACGGCGTACGGGCCCGGATGCTGGAGGCGGGCGTGGACGCGCCGGCCGTCGGCGAACTGGCCGACAAGGGTGCGGACGTGCTCCTCGACGGACTGGCCGTGTACCCCGAGGCCGCGGCGCGCGCCGAGACGGTGGGCTGGCTGGCCGGCCGGGACGAGGTGACCGCCGCACGCGAGCTGCTCGGCGCGGCGCGCGGCGTGGACGCCGCTTCGCCGCTGCGCCGCCTCCACTGCCAGCAGGCGCTCTCGCTGGTGGGCGTCGCGGCGGAGCCCGCGGTACGCGAGGTGCTGGACGACGCGGAGCTGGGCGGGCTCGCCCGGGTGTGGCTGGCGGAGCGCGGCGCGACGGACATCCCGGCGCCGCCGGAGTCGATGATCTTCTGGCTGGCGATCGACACGATCGCGGCGCAGCTGGACGCGGAAGGCGACCTGGAGGAGCTCCGGGACCTGATCGAGGGCCTGACGGGCCGGCACAGCGGCTTCTTCGACGCGGCGTGGCGGGTCGAGCACCCGGCGACGGCCGAGGTCCTGGAGGCGATGGGCCGTCTGCACCGCGACAAGAGCGCGGCGAAGGAGGCCCGCAAGGCGGCGTTCAAGGCGAGGTCGCGGGCGGGCGGCTGACCCAGGGGAGCGCGGCCCGTCGCCCGGGGGCGGTCGGCTACGCCCTGGGCGCGGTCCGGGTCTTCCCCGGCCCCGCCCGCCCCGACACCCTCACGGGTCGGGGGGCCTGGAGCCAGTGAGCGTCGGCATGCACCGCCGCACGGGGGATCAGCTCCGACCGGTCCCTTCCCGGAACCCCGACGGGATCGGGGGCTCGGCCCTCCGGCGCGGCGCCCATGTGCGGTGGGTCCGGCCCGCCGCAGCCGGCGGTCTCATGTGCGCAGGTAGGAGGCGCCGTTGAGGTCCAGGATCGTGCCCGAGGACCATTCGGCCTCCGGGGAGGCGAGCCAGAGGACCGCCTTCGCGATCTCCTCGGGGGTGGCCACGCGCTGAAACGGGCTCTGCGCGCGGATCGCGTCCCCCTCGGGGCCCGTGAGACGCGGAGCCACCCGTTCGGTGGCGAAGAAGCCCGGGGCCACCGAGGCCACCCCGATGCCGTGCGGCGCCAGGGAGACCGCCAGGGACTGGCCCAGCGCGTGGACGGCTGCCTTCGTCGCCCCGTAGGCCGGGTGGTCCGGCTCGCCGCGGAACGCGCCTCGCGAGCCGATGTTGACGATCCTTCCGCCCCCGCCCTGGTCGATCATCCGCCGCGCGGCCAGATGGCTCAGGTTCGCCGTCGCCAGCAGATTGACCGCCACATGGCGCTGCCACACCGCCACCCACTCCTCGTAGGGGGTTTCCGGCAGCGGGTGGCGGACGTTGACCGCCGCGTTGTTCACCAGCACGTCGATCCCGCCCAGCGCGTCCGCCGCCGCGTCCGCCACGCCCGCCGCGCCCGCCGGATCCGCGAGGTCGCCGCCGGTCAGGGCATGGCCGGAGCCGGCGAGGGAGTCCAGGTCTCGCGGGCCTCGTCGGCCCGGGAGCCGTAATGGACCGCGACCCGGTCGCCGTTGGCGGCGAACGCCTGGGCGACGGCGCGGCCGAGCCCTCGGGAGGCACCGCTGACGAGGACGCGCCGCCCTGTGGTCGGCAGGTTCATGGAAGACCGCCTCTCTGTTCAACTCTCGTTTATACGCGGGCGAGAACGTGTGCCCCGACACCGGGTGACCGCAGGGAGACGAATCGCCATGCCGCTCGACCGCAGAGAGTTCGCCAAGAAGTCCGCCGCCACCGGCGCCGGGCTCGTCCTGACCGGCGCCGTCGGCGCGCTGGCCACCGCGCCCGAGGCGCTGGCGGCCTCGGAGGAGCCGGAGACGTGGGGCCACGGGCACCGCCTCGGATACGGCCCCCTCGTCGAGGACCCCGCCGGCGTCCTGGCCCTGCCCGCCGGGTTCTCGTACCGCGTCATCACCCACAGCGGCCGCACCAAGCTGGAGTCCGGCGAGTTCACGCCGGAGAAGCACGACGGCACCGCCACGTTCGCCGGCCCCCGCGGCACCACGCTCCTGGTGAACAACCACGAGCTCAAGGGCCCCCGGTCCAAATGGGACCACCCCGTCCCGCTCACCGAGGGCCTCGTCTACGACCCCGCCGCGGCCGGCGGCTGCACGGTCGTCGAGATCCACCGCGACGGCACCGTCGCCGAGTGGGTCGGCATCGCCGGCACCTCCACCAACTGCGCGGGCGGCCGTACCTCCTGGGGCACGTGGCTCACCTGCGAGGAGAACTCCGACCTCGCCGGCGAGAACGGCATGACCAAGGACCACGGCTACGTCTTCGAGGTCGACCCGCGCGACCGCCGCGCCAACCGCGACCCCAAGCCCATCAAGGCGTTCGGCCGCTACGACCACGAGGCCGTCGTCATCGACCCCAAGCGCGGCCACGCCTACCTCACCGAGGACGCCTCCGAGCCCAACGGCCTCTTCTTCCGCTGGGTGCCGCCGCACGGCTTCCAGCACGGCCGGGGCAAGCTCCGCACCCTCGCCGACGACGCCGGTGTGCTCCAGGCGCCCCGCTGCATCGACTCGGGCGGCCGGTTCGTCGACGACCTCTCGCGTGCCACCCGGATCGGCACGGTCTACGGCGTCGACTGGCTGGACGTCCCCGACCGCGACGGCCGCGAGGTCGAGGTCCGCGAGCAGTTCGGCCCCGACGAGGTCACCCGCGCCCGCAAGCTGGAGGGCATGTGGTGGGCCGACGGAGGCGCCTACATCGTCTCCTCCTACGCCCGCGAGGAGAGCCCCGGCGCCCCGCACGACGGCCAGGTCTGGTTCTACGACCCCAAGCGGCGCACCCTCACCCTCCAGGTCCTCCTCGGCGTCAACGCCGACCCGGACAAGGACGGTGCCTACGACGGTCCGGACAACATCACGGTCTCCCCGTACGGCGGCCTCGTCATCGCCGAGGACGGCGAGGGCGTCCAGCACCTCTTTGGAGCGACCGAGCGCGGCCGTACATACCCCATCGCGCGCAACGACCTGAACGACAGCGAGTTCACCGGCGTCGTCTTCTCGCCCGACGGCGACACCCTCTACGCCAACATCCAGGAGCCGGGCATCATGGTCGCCATCACCGGTCCGTGGCGCCGCCAGCCCCGCCGCTGACCCTCCCCCGACGACACCCGAAAACCCTTGGCGGGTGGGCGTGCCACCCGCCTAAGGTCTTCCTCATGCACCTCCCGGTGCGCCGGCCGCGGCTACTTCCTCCACGAAATCACGCCGCTGCCCCTCTTGATCTCGGGAGGCACAGCATGGACACGAGGGTGCCCGGTGCGCAGGCGACGGATACTTCCTTGGATCAGCAGGTTGCGGGTTCGAGTCCCGTCGCCCTCCTCGGGGGGTGTAGCTCAATCGGATAGAGCGGCCGACTAGCACCGTCGCCGACTCCTGATCTCGGGCGCCCTCGTCGTCCCTGAGCCTGTGTCTCTCCCGCACGCTCGAATTCGGGGGAATTCACATGGCACGGTTCAACATCCGTACCACCAAGGCCCGCACGACCTCGCCGGTGGTCTCCACCGCCCCCGCCCGCACCCATCAGGGCGGCGCCGGAGTCCTGCGCGAGCCCAAGTCGGAGCTCTTCCTGCTCGCGGTCGCCAACTTCGTCACGCAGCAGACCTTCTACGAGAGCGGCGAGGACCGCGACGACCGCTTCACCGCCCTGGTGCGGAAGCTCGCCGTCGAGGACCCGGAGTGGACCGCCGCCCTGCTCGGCTGGCTGCGCCGCGACGCCCACATGCGCACGGCCTCCCTCGTCGGCGCCGCCGAGTACGTCAAGGCGCGCCTCGACGCGGGCGTGGAGACCGGTCCCGCCAACCGGCAGGTCGTCGCCTCCGTCCTGCTCCGCGCGGACGAGCCCGGCGAACTGCTCGGCTACTGGACCTCGGCGTACGGCCGGAACATCCCGAAGCCCGTCAAGCGCGGTGTCGCCGATGCCGTACGCCGGCTGTACTCCGCGAAGTCCCTGCTGAAGTACGACACCGACTCCAAGGGCTTCCGCTTCGGCGACGTCCTCAACCTGGTGCATGCCACTCCCGACCCGGCGAAGCCGTGGCAGGGCGAGCTGTTCCGGTACGCGCTCGACCGGCGCCACCACCCCGAGACCGCCGTCCCGCCCGCGTCGAGCAGCACCCTCACCGCACACCGGGCGCTCATGGCGCTGCCGGTCGAGGAGCGGCGTGCCGTGGTCGTCGGGCCCGACGGGGCGCGGCGGCTGGCCGAGGCCGGGATGACGTGGGAGGCGCTGGCGGGCTGGTTGCAGGGGCCGATGGACGCGGCGGCCTGGGAGGCCGTCATTCCGTCCATGGGCGCCATGGCGCTGCTCCGGAACCTGCGGAACTTCGACCAGGCCGGGGTCTCCGACGAGGTCGCCGCCCGGGTGGCGGCGGGGATCTCGGACCCCGAGGTGGTCGCGGCCGCGCGCCAGTTCCCGTTCCGCTATCTCGCCGCGTACCGGCACGCGCCGTCCCTGCGCTGGGCGTACCCGCTGGAGCAGGCGCTCGGCCACTCGCTGGCGAACGTGCCCGCGCTGCCCGGCCGGACGCTGATCCTGGTCGACCGTTCGGGATCCATGTGGTCGCGGCTCTCGGACCGCTCCGAGCTCAACCGGGCCGACGCGGCGGCCGTGTTCGGCACGGCCGTGGCGATGCGGGCCGCGGACGCGGACCTGGTGGAGTTCGGCACGGGCAGCGCCCCGATCACGTACCAGGCGGGCGAGTCCGTGCTGAAGGTCCTCGGCCGCTTCGGAAGTCTCGGCGGCACCGACACCACCGAGGCCGTGCGCAGGCACTACCGGGGTCACGACCGGGTCCTGATCGTCACCGACGAGCAGGCGGCGTACAGCCACCAGGGGGACCCGACGCAGCAGGTTCCGGACCGGATCCCGGTCTACACCTGGAACCTGGCGGGCTACCGGGTCGGCCACGCGCCGTCGGGAACCGGTCGGCGCCACACCTTCGCCGGGCTCACCGACGCCGCGTTCCGGATGGTGCCGCTGCTGGAAGCCGGCCGGAACGCCGACTGGCCGTGGACGGAGTGACGAAGGGGCCCGCCGGTGCGTGACCGGCGGGCCCCCTCCGTACGATCGGTCAGAGGGCCTGGGCGGCCGGCTTCACCATGCCGCGGACCGTCCGTGACTTCACGAAGTCGCCCATCGCCGTCATCTCCCACTCACCGGTGAACTGCTTGATGAGCTTGGCCATCATCACGCCGGTCTGCGGCTCGGCGGTGGTCAGGTCGAAGCGGACCAGCTCCTCACCGGTCGCCGCGTCCATCAGCCGGCAGTACGCCTTGGCGACCTCGGTGAACTTCTGGCCGGAGAAGGAGTTGACCGTGAAGACCAGCCCCGTGGCGTCGGCGGGGAGGCGGCCGAGGTCGACGACGATGACCTCGTCGTCGCCCGCGCCCTCACCGGTCAGGTTGTCGCCGGAGTGCTTGATGGCGCCGTTGAGGATGGAGAGCTTGCCGAAGTAGCAGCTGTCCAGGTGGTTGCGCTGGGGGCCGTACGCGATGACCGAGGCGTCGAGGTCGATGTCCTTGCCGCGGTACGCGGGCTCCCAGCCGAGGCCCATCTTGACCTGGGAGAGCAGCGGACGGCCGCCCTTGACCAGGGACACGGTCTGGTTCTTCTGGAGGCTGACGCGTCCCTTGTCCAGGTTGATCTTTCCGGTGGAGACCGGGGCGGCGGCCGGGGGAGCGGGCGGGGCGGCCGGCGGGGGAGGCGTCTGCGCGGTGATCCGCGGGTCCACGGGGGCTGCCACCGGGGGCGCGGCCGGCGCGACGGGCGTCGGGGGCGCCGCGGCGGCGGGTTCCTCGTCGACCGAGACGCCGAAGTCGGTGGCGATGCCGGCGAGGCCGTTCGCGTACCCCTGGCCGACGGCGCGAGCCTTCCAGGCGCCGTTGCGGAGATAGATCTCCACGATCACCAGCGCCGTCTCCGTGCCGAGCTGCGGCGGGGTGAACGTGGCGAGGACGCTGCCGTCGTCCGCGTTGCGGATCGTCGCCGTGGGTTCGATGCCCTGGAAGGTCTGGCCCGCGGCGTCGGGGCTCGCCGTGACCACGATCTTCTCGATGCCGGGCGGCACCGCGCCGGTGTCCACCAGGATCGCGTCCGGGGCCGAGCCGCCGCCGGAGCGGTAGGTCACGCCGGGGCCGGACGGCTGGTTGTAGAAGATGAAGTCGTCGTCCGAGCGCACCTTGCCGTCGGCGCTGAGCAGGAGGCCCGAGACGTCGAGCCGCACCGGGGCGGCCACGTCCACCGCCACGCGCGCGGCGGAGAGAGGGATGTTCGAGCCGGGGGTCATAGCGGTCATGCCAGGGGTAACGAGCGAGAACGCTTTGCCGTTCCCTTACCTTCGCTACCTTCGGCCACCCTGATTACGCGGGTGGCTCCGGGCCATGCGCTCGTTGCCGAACTTGTACGCGCCCGTCCAGCGGGCCATGACGAGCTGGGCGTCCCCCGACACCACCTCCGCCAGGAACTTCTCCGCGCGTCCCCCGCGCAGGGTGGAGGCGGTGCGTCCGTGGTGGGTGATGACGACAGAGCCGTCGGCACGCTGCTCGTAGCTGAATCCATGAGGCTGTGGCATGACGGGCATACTGCCGTTCCCGGGCAGGTCCGTCATACGGATTTTCGAGCGGCTCGTATCCTTTTCGCTCGTGGGTGGGAGCTCTTTCAGAACGCGGGACGTGGACGAGGCGCGGCAGGAGATCGACGCGCGGTACTACGCCAACTTCATGGACGTCATCGAGCCGGGGGAGCGTCCCTTCGCCGCCCGGTTCGACACCGTCGACCTGGGGGACCTGGTCATCGGCGACCTGGCCTGCGGGGCCGATGTGCGGATGCGCTTCGGCGAGCTCGGAGCCTTCCACGTCAACGCCCCGCTGAGCGGCAGCATGGAGATGCGCCAGGGCGGCCGGGCGCCGGTGGTCGCGACGTCGACCGACGCGGTGGTGCTCGACCCCTCGGGGGACACCTTCCTCGACCGCTGGAGCGGGGACTGTCGGACCGTCTCGGTCAAGATCGGAGCGGCCGCGCTGCACGACCGGCTGGAGCGGCTCCTCGGGCGTCCGCCGCGGGGCGCCCTGGCCTTCGAGCCGCGTCTGGACATCTCGCGCGGTCCCGGGCTGAGCTGGGCGCGCTTCGCCCGGCAGGTGGCGAGCGAGGCGCTCGCCGGGGACAGCCTGGCCCATCACGCGCTGGTCGCCGCGCCCCTTCAGGAGGCGCTGCTGAACGGACTGCTGCTGGCCGCCGAGCATCCCTGGCGCGAGGAGCTGGACCGCCCCGCGGGGCCGCTGCGGCCGGCACCCGTCAAGCGCGCGATGGACGCCGTACGGGACCGTCCCGAGCACCCCTTCACCACCACCGAACTGGCCGGCCTGGCCAGGGTCGGGGTGCGCCGGCTCCAGGAGTCGTTCCGGGAGTACGTGGGCATGTCGCCGATGGCGTACGTCCGCGAGGTGCGGCTGGAGCGGGTCCACGAGGAGCTGCGGGGCGCGGAGCCGGGTGAGCTGAGCGTGAGCGAGGTGGCCTGGCGCTGGGGCTTCGCCCACCACGGGCGGTTCGCGGCGCAGTACCGGGCCCGGTTCGGCGAGACGCCCTCGCAGACCCTGCGCGGGGAGAGGTGACCGGCCTTCGCGGTCGGAGGGCGACGGCGGGCTCGCCGCGTTCCGCGGACAGTCGCCGCGCTGAGCGGATCGCGAGGGTCCGTATCGCCGCCGTAACGTTCCTTCTGTCGCGTGTGCCAACGCACGCCGTGACCCGGGCCCCGGCCGGCGCCCCCGCATAAGTCCGGCCGGGCCTGAGATCTTCCGTCGGCGCTCGCGCCCCTAGTAGGGCCAGCGCGGCGGGTCGGTGCAGAAGTGCCCGCCCAGATTCACCTCCGCCGGATCACCCTCCACGGGCAGTCCCTGCTCGGCGATGATCCGTTCCGCGAACAGCTCCGAGTCGTCCTGAGGCTCGTAACCGAGCGCCCTGGCCGAGGAGAGGTCCCACCACAGCCGGGTGTTGGCGGACGATCCGTACACCACGGTGTGGCCCACGTGCTCGGCGGTGAGCGCCGCGTGGAACAGGCGCGCGCAGTCGGCGGGGCTCAGCCACGTCGACAGGCTCCGCACCGAGGTCGGCTCGGGGAAGCACGATCCGATCCGTACGGAGACGGTCTCCAGACCGTGCAGGTCCCAGTGGAACTGGGCGAGGTCCTCGCCGAAGCACTTGGACAGTCCGTAGAAGGTGTCCGGCCGGTGCGGGGTGTCGACGGGGACCAGCGGCTCGTCCCCGCGCGGGTGCGGGGTGAAGCCGACGGCGTGGTTGCTGGAGGCGAAGACGATCCGTCCCACGCCCTCCTCGCGCGCGGCCTCGTAGAGGTGGTGCAGGCCGGTGATGTTCGCGGCGAGGATCTTCTCGAAGGTCGACTCCAGGGAGATGCCCGCGAGATGGATGATCGCGTCGACCCCTCGGACGGCCTCGCGCAGGGCCTTGCGGTCCGTCACATCGGCGACGATCGCGTCCGGTGCGCCGTCGACGGGCGCCAGGTCGAGCAGGCGGAGCTCGTAACCGTACGCGGGCAGCAGCTCGCGCATCAGCGTGCCGACGCCCCCGGCGGCGCCGGTGAGCAGGACGGTACGGGGTGTGGGCATCGAAGAGGTCTCCGTCCGTGGATCAGATTCACAAACGTGGACACGGTAGGGAGAGGGCTCGTCAAGCGTCAAGAGTGCACACGGACCGTCAAGACTGAACGCCGGAGAGGTGTTTGTGCCTTGACCGCCCCTTCGGGGCTGCTCTAGCGTGAGTCGTTCAAGAATATGGACAGTAATCAGAACTGTGCACGACGGTGCACGACGGACTTCTCTGGGAGCGCCCGTGACCTCAGCCCCGCTCGCCGCCCGGCTGGACGGCCTGCTGTTCTTCCCCGTCACCGCCTTCGGACCGGACGGCACCGTCGACCTCGACACCTTCCGCGCCCATGTCCGCGAGGGCATCGAGGCGGGCGCGGGCGCTGTCTTCGCCTGCTGCGGCACCGGTGAGTTCCACGCCCTCACCCCCGAGGAGTTCGGCGCCTGTGTCGCCGCCGCCGTCGAGGAGTCCGCCGGCCGGGTCCCCGTCCTCGCCGGCGCCGGCTACGGCACCGCGCTCGCGATCCGGTACGCGCGGATCGCCGAGGAGGCGGGCGCCGACGGGCTCCTCGCCATGCCCCCGTACCTCGTCGTCGCCGACCAGGCGGGGCTCCTGCGCCACTACACCGAACTCGCGGCCGCCACCTCGCTCGACGTCATCGTCTACCAGCGTGACAACGCGATCCTCACCCCCGAGACCGCCGTGGCTCTCGCCCGCGCCGAGGGGATCATCGGCCTCAAGGACGGCCTGGGCGACCTCGACCTGATGCAGCGGATCGTCAGCGCCGTCCGCGCCGAGGGCCTCGACCTGCTCTACTTCAACGGCCTGCCCACCGCCGAACTCACCGGTCTCGCCTACCGGGGCATCGGCGTCACGCTCTACTCCTCCGCCGTCTTCTGCTTCGCCCCCGACATCGCCCTCGCCTTCCACCAGGCCCTCACGACCGGCGACGACGCGACCGTGGAGCGCCTCATCGACGGCTTCTACCGGCCCCTCGTCGAACTGCGGGCGAAGGGACGGGGGTACGCCGTCTCCCTGGTCAAGGCCGCGGTCCGCATGGGCGGACTGGACGTCGGCGAGGTGCGGCCGCCGCTGAGCGAGCCCGCGCCCGAGCATCTGAAGGAACTCGCCACGATCGTCGAGCGCGGGCGGGCGCTGCTGGGGAGCGACGCGTGAGGGCCGGGACCTTCGTCTACCCCTGGGACGTCGTCGGCGACCCGGCCGCGCCGGGCCGCCTCGCGGACCTCGGCGTCGCGAGCGTCACGCTGGCCTCCGCGTACCACTCCACCCGGGCCCTGACCCCCCGGCACCCGAGGCACCGGATCGTCACCGCGGAGCATGCCGCCGTGCTCTACCCGCCGGACGGAGCCCGCTGGTCGGGGCGCCCCCTGCGGCCGTACGAGGCGGGGGAGTGGGCGCCCGGCGACGCGTACGGCGAGGCGGCGGGCGTGCTCGCGGACGCGGGCCTGGAGGTGCACAGCTGGGTGGTCCTCGCCCACAACTCCCGCCTGGGGGCCGGTCATCCGGCGACCTCGGTCGTCAACGCCCACGGCGACCGCTACCCCTGGGCGCCCTGCATCGCCCGGCCGGACGTGCGCGCCTACCTGGTGGACCTGGCCGTGGAGGCGGCGGTACGGCCCGGAGCGGCCGGCACCGAGCTGGAGTCCTGCGGCTGGTACGGCTTCGCGCATCTGCACGCCCACGACAAGACCGCCGGGGTCGCGCTCGGCGACCGGGAGCAGTACCTGATGTCCCTCTGCTTCTGCCCCTCCTGCCGTGAGGGGTACGGGGAGGAGGGCGTCGACCCCGACGCGCTGGCGGCCGCCGTGCGGGGCGCGCTGGAGCCGGTGTGGACCGGGGGCGCCTGCGGGCCGCTGGACGGCTTCGAGGCACCGGTCCTGGCATGGCGGACACGGACCGCCCGCACACTCCAGGAGTCCGCGGTGGCCGCGGTCCGGGCGGCCGCCCCGTCCGGCTTCCGTGTCCTGCTCCACGCGGACCCGCACCCGTACCGCTGCGGCGCGAACGTCGGCACCGACCCGGCCCGCGTTCTCACGGTCGCGGACGGTGTCGTCACCCCGTCCGCGACCGTGGCACCCTTCGCGCCCCACGCGGCCCCGGACACCGTCCTCGCGGCCAACTTCGGTGTGGTCACCGGCATGGGCGGCTCGCCCGCCACGCTCGCCGAGGACGCGCGGCGGGTGGCGGCCGAAGGCGCCACCGAACTCCGCCTCTACCACGCGGGTCTGGCCTCCGACGCCGACCTGGCCCTGGTGGCGGAGGCACTGCGGAAGCTCGGCTGAGCGGCGGGCGGACGTCTCACGCGTCCGCCCTCGCCGGGGCCCCGACGCGCGAGCGCGCGCGCCGGGTGGCCAGCACGATCGCCCCGGCCAGGCCGGCGACGGTCAGCAGCGGCAGCAGCAGCCGGATGTCGACGACGGCCACCAGGCCCGCGCCCGCCGCCAGGGCGACGGCGTTCGGGACGAAGACCAGGGTGTGGGCCGCCGCCGCCGCGCGACCCACCGCGGCCGGCGGGGCCTCCCGCTGGACCGCCGTCATCGCGGCGACCAGGACGCAGGGCAGCCCCACCCCGATCAGCGCGCTCGCCACCAGCGCCACCCCGTCGTGGGGGACGGCCCGGGCGCCCACGGCCACCGCGAACAGGGCCAGTCCGGCCGCGGACAGCAGCCGTTCGGGAACCCGGCGCAGCAGCGGTCCGGCCGCCAGGCCCGCGACGACCGAGCCCGCGCCCTGGACGGCGTACAGCACGCCCGCGTACGCGGGTGAGTGGCCGAGCCCCTGGTCCACGACCGCGTAGATCGCCGCCCCGTTGACCCCGGCGAGCAGCATCGTGAACGAGCCCGCCAGGACCAGTGGACGCAGCCCGGGCGACGAGCGGAGCGAGAGGGGGGTCTCCCCGGCCGGAGGCTGGGAGAGGACCGTCCGCAGGCCCTCCGTCGTGTCCCGCAGCCAGTGCGCCGACGCCGGGCGCACCGGCTTCTCCTCCCGTACCCGCATCAGCGCGAACACGCCCGCGGCCAGGGCGAACGTCGCCGCGTCGAGCAGCGCCACCGGGCCGCCGCCGTACCGGGCGAAGAGACCGGCCGCCGCGAGCGGGGCGATGAGCTTCACGCTCTCGTTCACCGTCATCCGCAGCCCGTTGAAGTCCCCGAGCAGCCGTCGGTCGAGCGCGCTCGCGGCCAGCGCGACCTCCGCGGCCTCATGGACGGTGCCCTGGATCCCGTACAGCACGAGCACGGCGAAGAGCAGCCACACCCGGTCCGCGCCGTCGACCCACAGCAGGGTCGGCAGCAGCGCCGCCATGGCCAGGTTCGACCACACCATCAGCGGTCGCCGTCGCACCCGGTCGACGACCGTGCCGAGCAGCGGACCGACGAGGGCCGGGGCCCACAGGGCGAACACCGTCAGCGCCGCCAGACTGTCCGAGCCGGTCAGGGACTTGACCCAGATCCCTGACGCCAGCCACAGCGCGGTCGTGCCGAACCCGGACACCAGGACGCCGGTCAGATAGAGACCGGCCGTGCCTCTCACGCTCGTTGTTCCTCCCATCCCGGCAGCGTGGCCTCTGAGGTGGCCGACGCGGATCGGGCAGATGCCCTAGAGGGGGCGCGGGGACCGACGCCGTTACACCGGGGACACCTGAAAGGGCGCTCGGCTGGGCACAATCCAGCCAGCCGTCCCGAGGAGAGTCATGTTCGACATCAGAACCAGCCCGGTCGACCGGTACTTCGAGATCAGCGCCAGGGGATCGACCCTCGGCCGGGAGATACGCGGCGGCCTCGCCACGTTCTTCACCATGGCCTACATCCTCGTGCTCAACCCGATCATCCTGGGCAGCGCGGAGGACAAGTTCGGCCACCAGCTCAGCGGAGCCCAACTGGCGACCGTCACCGCCCTGGTGGCCGCCGTCATGACCGTCGTGATGGGCGTCGGCGGGAACCTGCCGCTCGCCGTCGCCGCCGGACTCGGACTGAACGCCGTCGTCGCCTTCCAGCTCGCACCCCTCATGAGCTGGCCGGACGCGATGGGGCTCGTCGTCCTCGAAGGCATCCTGATCTGCGTCCTGGTCGTCACCGGGCTCCGCGAAGCCGTCATGCACGCCATCCCGCAGGCGCTCAAACAGGCCATCAGCGTCGGCATCGGTCTCTTCATCGCCTTCATCGGCTTCATCGATGCCGGCTTCGTGACCCGCATCCCCGGCGAGACCGGCACCGTCCCCGTCCAACTCGGCGCCGGCGGGCACCTCTCGGGCTGGCCGATGCTCGTCTTCTGTCTCGGCGTCCTGCTCACCGTCGCGCTCATGGCCCGCAAGGTGAAGGGCGCGATCCTCCTCTCCATCGTGGCCATGACCCTCGTCGCGATCGTGATCAACGAGATCGCCGACATCCCGGCGGCCGCCTGGGGCCTGACCGTCCCCGCGGTTCCCGAGGACATCGTCGCCGCGCCCGACTTCGGGCTCGTCGGCTCGTTCAGCCTCCTCGGCGCCTTCGAGCAGATCGGTGTCGTCACCCTCGTCCTGCTCGTCTTCACGCTGCTGCTCAGCGACTTCTTCGACACCATGGGCACCGTCGTCGGAGTCTCCAGCGAGGCCGGGCTCCTCGACGAGAACGGCAAGGTCCCGCACCTCGGCCGCGTCCTGCTCATCGACGGTGTCGCCGCCGCCGCGGGCGGCGCCGCCTCCGCCTCCTCGAACACCTCCTACATCGAGTCGGCGGCCGGCGTCGGCGAGGGCGCCCGCACCGGCTTCGCCTCGGTGGTCACCGGCGGCCTGTTCGCCCTCGCCCTCTTCCTCACCCCACTGGCCACCGTCGTCCCCGCCCAGGCCGCCGCGCCCGCCCTGGTCGCCGTCGGCTTCCTGCTGATGGCCCAGGTCCGGCACATCGACTGGACCAGCTACGAGATCGCCATCCCGGCCTTCCTGACGATCGCCGTCATGCCCTTCACCTACTCGATCACCAACGGCATCGGCGCCGGATTCCTCGCCTACGTCGTCATCAAGGCCGTCCTCGGCAAGGCGCGCGAGGTGCACTGGCTGCTGTGGGGGACGGCCGCGCTGTTCGCCGTCTACTTCGCGATCGACCCGATCGAGCAGCTGCTCGGCGTCAGGTAGCGCCTTCCGTGCGGGAGACGGCGAGCAGCGCGGCGCACGCGGCGTCGCGCAGCTCGTCGTCGTCCGGCACCGAGCGCCATGTCCCGTGCTTGACCGGACGCTCGTCGGCGTCGAGGAACCGGCGCAGGAAGGGTGCGGCCTCGGCGGCGGGCGGGCCGATCTCGCCGAGCAGCCTGATGGTCTCGGTGACCGCGCGGGTGGCTTTCCCGCTCTCCCCGGCGAAGGGCTCGATCGCCGCGACGAGAACGGGGACGACCTCGTCCGTCTCTCCGGTGATCCGCCACAGCGCCGCGCCGACGCGCAGCGGTAGCCAGCTCGTCCTGTGCCGGGTGAGGAGTGCCTGCAGCTGCTGGACGTACGGCGCTCCCGAGGGCCCCAGTTCCCCGAGCAGCGTGACGGCGTTGTCCCGGCCGTAAGGCTCGCCCATCTGGGGAAGCAGCAGGGCGAGCGCCGGCTCCCGGTCGCCGGTGAGCCGTCCGTACGCGAGCGCGAGGGCGGGTCCCGCGAACGACCAGCCCTCGGAAGGGGCTGGGAGCAGAGCCCGCAGTCGCTCCCGGGGCACGGCCTCCGCAGCCCTGGGGCCGATCGCGGCGAGCGCGTCCAGAGCCCACACGGCGCAGTCGGTGTCCAGGAGAGGCAGCAGTTCGGGGATCGCGGGAACCGCCGCGGGACCCCAGCGCTCCAGGAGTCGGCAGAGCGCCCGGCGCTCGCCGAGGGTCGAGGCGGCCGCGAGCCGGGATCGCAGGGGCGGCAGCAGGACGTCGGCGTGGGCGGCGAGACCGCCCGCGGTCTCGACCAGGCTCAGCTCGTACGTCCACCAGCCGTCGGCATGGGTCTCGTGATCCGCGAATCCCAGCCGCTGCCCGGCGAGACGCTCCACGAGCGGGGGTACGCACCGGGCGTCCCCGAGCCGGGACAGGGCCCAGACGGCGTGGTCCTGAGCGGGCAGGTGAGGCTCGCCCTCGTCCGTGACCATGACCGCCAGCGCGTCGGCCCAGGGGCGGGCCGAGCGACCGCACATGCCGAGGACCCGGGCGGCGAAGAGACGGTGGCCGGGCTCGGGGTCGGACAGCAGAGGGGCGACGGTCGGCAGCAGCGCGGGTACTGCGGAGCGCCGCCGGGCCATCGCGTCGGCCGCCGCTTTCAGCGCACCTGTCCGCACGGCCGCGTCCGGATGTGCCAGCAGGCTCCGGATCGCGGTGATCTGCTCCGTCGGGTCGGTGTCCAGCAGGCCGATCGTGCGCGCCACGGTCCACTCGACGTGCGCGGTGTCCGGCTGCCAGGTGGCCGGATCGCCGCCCAGCAGGACCTCGGACACGGTCCGCGCGTACGCGTCGTCGACCTGCCCCCGCAGCGCGGTGTGCAGCGCCTTCACGGCGGCGAGGCGGACACCCGCCGGCTCGCCGCCGTCCGTCAGCCCGCGCAGCCAGCCGAGGGACGCGTCCCGCTGCTCCTCGGAGTGAGGCGTCAACGAGCCTACGGAGTCGACGAGTTGGTTCCGGGCGTCCGCGTCCGGCTCCGCGGCCCACCGGGTCCGCAACGCCGTGAGCACCTCGTCGGCCCGGTGACGGGCCTCGGCGAGGGCGTCCGCCGCCGCCAGGCGGATCGCGGCCTCCGGCGCGTCGAGCAGAGGGAGGAGTCCCGTCACCGCCAAGTCCCAGGCGGCGGGCCAGGCCCGGTCGACGAACCGGGCCTGGGCGGTGTTGCCCGAGTAGGCGATGGCGCCGAGCAGTTCGACCAGCTCCTGGCGGACCGCCGGCTCGATGCCCGGTTCGGCCGCGGCCCGGAGCACGTACGGCACGGCAGGCGCGGCGGAGGTCTCGACGCAGCCGCCCTGGTGGTGGACATGGGTCAACAGGTCGTCGGAGGCCCGGGCCGCCTTCTCCGGCAGGTACAGGTCCCGCAGCATTCCGGGCACGTCCTCGGCCGATCCGTAGGCGTGCCGCAGCCCCGCCCAGCCGATGGCGTCCAGCCCCGCGAGTGGATCGCGCATCAGTACCTCTCCTCGACCTGGTCCGACACTGTGAACTCGCCCTCGCAGTCCGGGCAGACGGCCCGTCCGAAGAGATGGGTCAGTCCTCGTGCCACCTCCTCGTGGCCCGCTTCCAGAGCCATGTGGCGCAGGCGCGCGGGGAGCGGGTCGAGGTCGGCCGGGGCCGTGGGCAGCAGGTCGGACGTGACCGGGTCCGCACTCACGTAGTCGCCGGCCGAGGCGAAGGTGCCGTGCTCGCCGAAGGCGATGAAGAGGTCCGAGGAGCAGTGCGGGCAGTCCACCTCGTACTCCTCCTCCATCAGCCCCTCCAGGCGCGCCGCGCTCCACACCCGCTCGCCCTCGAGGGCCAGCACGCACTGGAGCATGTACACGAAGGCGGAGACGTCGTCCGTCGCGTCGAGCAGGCCGCGGGACACGGGGAGGAGTTCGGCGATCTCCCGCGCGTACCGATCCGTGTGCTCCTCGTCCGCCGCCGAGACGATCAGGCCCGCCATCAGCACGGCCTCCGTCGGCTCACCGGCAGCGCGGCCCGTCGCGATCGCCGTCAGGAACGGCAGGGCGGGGAAGCTGTCCTCGTAGACGGACCCCTGGTGACACAGGTCGTCCCACAGCTCGCTCCAGACCTTTTGGTCCTCCTCGCCGCCGAGTCGGGCGAAGGTCGCGGTCAGATCGTCGGAAGAGCGCGGGTTCACGCCACCGCGCTCTTCCCGGCCCGGTTCTCGTACCGCAGGGCGGCCCCCGTCACCAGTGCGCCCAGACCCTCCCACAGACCGACGCCGAGGAAGCCGGCCGGTGCGCGGCCGGTGACGACCGCGAGGGTGAAGACGGCGCAGGTGAGGAGCCGGAACGGGACCGTCCATCGGAAGAAGGGCTTCCAGTCCGCGAGCGCGGCCAGGACGTAGTAGACGCCCATGTTGAGCGCGGCCATCGAGGACGCGGTGAGGAAGACGAGCGTGTGATCCCCGTCCGCGCGGCTCGCGTCGGGTACGGGCTCGAAGCCCATGACGGTGAGCAGGGCGTCGGGGGCCACGAGGCCCACCACTCCCAGCGTCGCGGCGAGGAGTCCGAAGACGGCCATGGTCCAGCCGGACAGGGAACGGGGCAATCGCACGGCGGTCCTCCGCGAGGTCGAAACTATGCTCGGTTCATGAATGACCTTGCATACCGTGTCGCGGGGCCCGCCGACCAATCGGCCCTCGCCGTCCTCGACGACTCCTTCACCACGGAGCACGTCTACGAAGTCGCGGCCGGGGACGTCGGTTTCGGGCTGCGGCTCGTCGCCGTCGAACCGCCGCTCGTCAAGGTCTTCCCGGTGGAGGACGAGGAGGGCCCGGGCGAGGAGGGCGCGGAGGCGGACGTGCACGAGATCGTGGCCGTCGACGCCGCCGGGACGCCCGTCGGCTTCATCGCCGTCGGTGTGGAGGAGTGGAACCGGCGCCTCGTCGTCCACCAGGTCACCGTCGACCCCGCCCACCGCGGCCGGGGGATCGGCGGCGAGCTGATGCGCCGCGCCCTGGACCACGGCCGCGAGCGCGGCGCCCGTACCGCCTGGCTGGAGGTCACCAGCGTCAACGTCCCGGCGGTACGGGCCTACCGGCGCATGGGGTTCCGGCTCTGCGGCCTGGACACCACGCTCTACACCGGCACTGAGTCCGAGGGCGAGACCGCCCTGTTCATGGCGAGGCCCCTGGACCGGTAGGTCACTTCAGCGCGGCCTTCATCATCTTCTGCGCCACCGGGGCCGCGAGCCTGTTGCCGCTGACCTCCGAGCGTGCGGCCCCGGCGTCCTCGATCAGTACGGCGACCGCGACCTCCTTGCCGGTGTCCGAGTCCTTGGCGTAGGAGGTGAACCAGGCGTACGGCGTCTTGCTGTTGTTCTCGCCGTGCTGGGCGGTGCCCGTCTTGCCGCCCACCTCGGCGCCGGGGATCGCCGCGTTCGTGCCGGTGCCCTTGTCGACCACGGTCACCATCGCGCTGCGCAGCTGTTGTGCCGTCTCGGACGAGACGATCCGCTCGGTGTCCCCGTCCTCGAAGGACTCCAGGGTGTCGCCGTCGGAGTCGACGACCTTCGACACCATGTGGGGCGCCGCCATGAGCCCGTCGTTGGCGATCGCCGCGGACACCATGGCGATCTGGAGCGGCGTCGCCGTCACATCGAACTGGCCGATGCCGGTGAGCGCGGTCTGCGGCTTGTCCATGCCGGACGGGTACACGCTCGCGTAGGCACGGACGGGCACGTCCTGCTCGGCGTCGTTGAAGCCGAACTTCTCCGCCATCGCCTTCACCTCGTCCTGGCCGAGATCGACGGCGATCTTGGCGAAGACGTTGTTGCAGGAGTACTGGAGCGCGGTGCGGATCGTGGCGTTCTCGCAGGGAGCGGAGGGGTTCTCGTTCTCCAGGTAGCGGGTGGAATCGGGCAGCTTGTACGGGTTGGGGCTGTCGGTCGGTGTGTCCACGGAACCGTAGAGACCGTTCTCCAGCGCGGCCGCCGCCACGACCAGCTTGAAGGTGGAGCCCGGCGGCAGCGGCTGCCGCAGCGCCCGGTTGACGAGCGGCTTGTCCTTGTCCGTGGTCAGCTCCTGCCAGGTGGAGCCGTCGGTCAGGCCGGCGATCTTCGAGGGGTCGTACGAGGGTGTGGAGACCATGCCCAGGATCCGGCCGGTCTTCGGGTCGATGGCGACGGCCGCGCCCTTCTTGTCGCCGAGCGCCTCGTAGGCGGCCTTCTGCACGGCCGGGTCGATGGTCGTGAGCACATCACCGGGCTCCTGCTGCTTGCCGGTGAGGGCGTCCAGCGGATTCTTCAGCCGGGTGTCGGTGCCGTCCAGGACATCGGAGTAGATGCCCTCCAGCTGGGTGGCGCCGTAGGCCTGCGAGCTGTAGCCGGTGACGGCCGAGTAGAGCTCGCCGTCGGTGTAGCTGCGCTTGTACGCGAGATCGCTGCCCTCCGTCTCCTTCGATCCGGTGACCGGCGAACCGGCCACGATGATGTTCCCGAGCGGCTGCGCGTACTGCGCCATCACGTTCCGCCGGTTCTTCTTGTCGTCCGCGAGGGCCTTGGCTTCGTACGCCTGCACCCAGGTCGCCCGCCCCAGCAGGGCGAGCACCAGGAGCAGCGAGAAGACCGAGGCGCGCCTGATCGTCTTGTTCATCCCATATGCGGGACGAGTGGGAGGGGGCGCGGCGTTCCGGATGTGTCCCGTTTCTCAGGAAACGTTCATGCGCGCCGAGACTCTGTCCAGGCCCGACGACCGGCCTCGGCCCCGGCGACCGGGCCGGCCCGCCCCACCCGGCCCCGCCCGGTCGGCCGGGCCCGTAGGTGTCGTCAGCCCGGGCTGATGAATCCCGATTCGTACGCCAGGATCACCGCCTGGGTTCGGTCCCGGGCGCCCGTCTTCGCCAGGACCGCCGCCACGTGGGACTTCACCGTCGCCGGGCCCACGCCCATCCGGCCGGCGATCTCCGCGTTCGTCAGGCCCTTCGCCACCTGGCGCAGCACCTCCGCCTCCCGCTCGGTCAGCCGGGCCACCCAGGGCGGTGCCGCCGGGGGACGGCGGCGGGCGTGTTCGGCGGCGAGGCCGCGGACCGCCGCCGGGTAGAGCAGGGAGTCGCTGCGCGCGACCAGCCGGACCGCGTCCACCAGCTCCTCGGCCGCCGCCCGCTTCAGCAGGAACCCCGCCGCGCCCACCCGCAGCGCGTCGTACACGTACGAGTCGTTCTCGAAGGTCGTCACCACCACGATCCGCGGCGGCTCCGCCATCCCCGCGAGGATCTTCTCGGTCGCCCGGATCCCGTCGATCTCCGGCATCCGCACATCCATCAGGACCACGTCCGGCCGCCGCTCACGCACCACCGACACCGCCTCGGCGCCCGTCGACGCCTCGCCCACCACCTCCAGGTCGGGCTCCGCGTCGAGGATCACCCGCAGCGCGGTCCGAACCATCCGCTCGTCGTCCGCCAGCACCACGCTGATCACCGGCCACCTCCGAGCGGCAGCCGCACCGCGAGGCGCCAGGCGTCCTCCACCGGGCCGGCCTCCGACGTACCGCCCAGGAGGCGGGCACGCTCCCCGATGCCGAGGAGACCGCGGCCGCCGTCGGGGCGGGCGATCGGCGCGTGGGCGGGCAGGGGGTTCTCCATCGTGATCTCCAACTCGTCGTCGTGCAGGGCGAGCCGCGCGGTCACGCGCCCGCCGCCCGCGTACCGTGCCGCGTTCGTCAGCCCCTCCTGGACGATCCGGTACGCCTCCCTCGACACCGCCTCCGGCACCCGGTCGAGGTCTCCGGACACCGACAGCTCCACCCCCGGCCCCGCGCCCTTCACCAGCGAGTCCAGGGCGTCGAGCGGCAGCCCGGGCAACTCCCCGTCGTCCTCGCCCTGACGCAGCAGCCCGAGGACGGAGTCCAGCTCGCCGACCGTGCGCCGGGTGGTCTCCTCGATCGCCGCGAGCGCCTCCCGTACGAACTCCGGATCGCTGTCCAGCACCCGCCGCGCCGCCCCCGCCTGGAGCGTCACGGCGCTCAGGGCGTGGCCGACCGAGTCGTGCAGCTCGCGGGCGAGCCGGTTGCGCACGGCCAGCTCCGCGGCGCGCCGCTCGGCCGCCGCGAGCCGGTCCGCCGGGCTGGGCCCGAGCAGCCTCGGGGCCTGCCGTGCCAGCAACTCCCCGACGGCCGCCACGACGGCGGCGAGCGCGATGAGCATCGCGAGTCCGGCCGGGAAACCGAACCACTGCACCCACGGCCGGTCCAGACCCCAGAGCGTGGTCAGCTCCGACTCCCGCAGCGACGCCGAGAACGACAGCGCCATCACCGAGACCGCGAACGGCGGCAGGGCCAGCGTCGCCCCGCTGATCAGCGCGCCCACTCCCAGATGGAGCGTGAACCAGCCCGCCGTCCGTGCCTTGGCGCTCCGGCCGCGCGCCGGACCGTCCGCGAGCCGGTCCGCCGGGATCCCGCACAGCGCCCGCGCCGCCGCCACCGACATCGGCCGGGTCAGCGGGAAGAGCGAGGTGACCGCGGCGAGCGGCAGACCGACCCCGTACGCCCCGAACTGCATGCTCAGGCTCGCCGTGAACATCGAGCCCCCGTCGCCGAACCAGCCCACGACCACGGTGCCGACGAGCCAGTACGGCATGAACACGGCGCCGCCCAGGATCAGATGGACCCAGCGGAACCTGGCCCGCTGCCCCAGGAGCAGCCCGAACGGACGTCTCACGCGCTCGTACTCCGCTGCCGGAGGAAGACGGCCAGGCAGCCGGCCAGCAGGAACCCGGTGATCATTTCCCCAGCGTAGGTCAGCTGTGCGAGGCGGGTGAACGGATCGGCCGGATCGGTGCTCGGCATGAGCGACACCAGGGTCATGTACGCGCCCCAGCACCCCACGCCGCCCGAGCCGACCCAGGCCAGGCCGAGGGTCGTACGGACGGACAGCGACCGGGCCCACCGAAGGACCAGCAGCAGCACGGCGACGACGGCGACCGCGATGAACAGTGCCCGCATCCACTCCAGGACGTAGAAGTCGCCGGTGCGCCGGGCGATCTGCGCCGGCGAGAGACCCCGGGTCGAGCCGAGCCCCCACATCAGATGGACGGCGACCGGTGCCAGGGCGAGCAGCGAGGCGACGACGGCCGTGGCGCGGGTGCCGGTGCCGCAGAGCCGGTCGGGCAGCTCGCCCAGGGCGCCGCGCCAGACGTGCGCCCAGCGGTCCCGTACGTACAGGACGAAGAGGATGCCGAGCGCGAGCCCCTGGGCGATGAAGCCGCCGTAGACGACCCCGAAGACCCACTCGTCGAGGAACGGTTCGCGGGACCCGGTCCGCTGCGGCCCGGTGAGGAGGGAGACCACGATCTGCGCGGGGAAGCCGATCATGATCGGGGCCAGCAGCCCGGTCGCGGCCCACAGCGGGAACGCGAGCAGCCAGGCGCGCACCCGCAGGCCCCACGGCCGGGTGAGCAGCAGGGCGAGGACGACCACCACGGCGTCCATCGCCACGGTGACCGCGTTGGCGACGATCAACAGCGTCCGGTGCTCCAGGAGCACGCTGCCGGCCGGGATGCCGACCTCGCTGCCCGCGATCCAGGCGATCTTGAGCGAGATGTACGGGAGGCAGGCGACGACGGCGAGGGCGCGCAGGATCCGGCGGGCGGTGCCCGGTCGGGAGGCCGGTGCGGGGGCAGGGAGGGAAGCGGTCCGTGTCATGGCCTCACGCTCTCCCGCGGGCCGGGCCCGCCACGTCCTTCCCACCGACGAACCGCCTCCGCCGCGCGGGGGAGACGATCTTCGGCCCATCTTGAATTGACCCATGATTTCTTGGCGGAAATGCACCCCTCACCCGGTCATCGGCCATCGTAAAGTGATCTTCATGAACACGACGCAGACCTTCGCCCCGCTCCTCACCCGCGCCGCCACCGCCGAGACCACCGCGGACCCGAGCAGCGTGATGACCCTCCTCGCCGACTCCGACACCACCGGCGGGCAGCTCACCAGCTACCGCTCGACCTTCGCGAAGGGTGCCGTCGGCGCCCCGGCGCACTTCCACACCAAGGCGTCGGAGATGTTCTACGTGCTCGGCGGCTCGCTCCAGGTGCTGCTCGGCGAGGAGCTGACAGTCCTGGAGCAGGGCGACTTCCTGCTCGTGCCGCCGCACACCCCGCATGCCTTCGCCGCGGCGCCGGGGGCCGAGGCCGACGTCCTGTTCGTCTTCACGCCCGGCATGGCCCGCTTCGACTACCTGCGGCTGCTCGGGCGCGTGATGCGCGGCGAGGCGAGCTTCGAGGAGATCAAGGAGTCCTCCGAGCGGTACGACAACCACTACGTCGACAGCCCGGTGTGGCAGCAGGCGCTCGCCGCCCGTTCCTGATCAGAGGCGGCGGGTCGCCAGCGTCAGCCGGTCGCGCGCGTCGAAGAGCGCGTCCTTGATCATCTGCTCGTGTCCGGGGGTCAGCCGGGCGACCGGCACCGAGCAGCTGATCGCGTCCCGCGCCGGGGTCCGGTAGGGGATCGCGATGCCGAAGCAGCGCAGCCCGAGGGTGTTCTCCTCGCGGTCCACGGCGTACCCCTGCTCGCGGATGAGGTGCAGCTCCTCGATGAGCTTCTCGCGGTCGGTGATCGTGTGCTCGGTCAGCGCCGGCAGCGTCTCCGGGAGCAGCTTGCGGACCTGTTCGTCGCTGTGGGTGGCGAGCAGGGCCTTGCCGAGCGAGGTCGAATGGGCGGGCAGCCGGCGCCCGACGCGGGTGAACGGCCGCAGGTAGTGCTGGGACTGACGGGTCGCCAGATAGACCACGTTGGTGCCGTCGAGTCGCGCCAGGTGGATGGTCTCGGTGGTGTCGTCGGAGAGTCGGTCCAGGGTGGGCCGGGCGGCGGCCACGACCTCGTCGCCGTCGATGTAAGAGGTGCCGACCAGCAGGGCCCGTACGCCGATGCCGTACCGCGTGCCCGTCGCGTCCGTCTCCACCCAGCCCAGCTCGACCAGGGTGCGCAGCAGCATGTACAGACTGGACTTGGGGTAGCCGACCGCCTCCTGGACGGCGGCGAGCGAGTGCATCCCAGGACGCCCGGCGAAGTACTCCAGCAGCTCCACCGTACGCACCGCGGACTTGACCTGGGCCCCACCCGTGTCGGCTGTCGACATTGCCCTCGCCCCTCTTGTTTGTGCCTCTTGTGGAGACGGCACGCCCGTCAATAGAGTCCTGATTCATCTACAGGAACTCTGTTCAGAATAGCGAACGGGGTGCGAGCGAGGGGCGTTGCGGTGGCAGCTCAACCAGTGTGGAGTGTGGACCCCCGGACGGGGAAGCCGCGTGAACAGGTTGCGGTGGAGGCCACGGCGGAGGAGATCGACCGGGCCGTCCGCGCCGCGGCGGCCACCCGCGAGGCGCTCGCCGACCGTACGACGCGGGCCGCCCTGCTCCGTACCGCCGCGGACCTCCTCGACGAGACCGGGCCGAACGTCATCGAGGCCGCCGACGCCGAGACCGCACTCGGCCCGGTCCGTCTCACCGGCGAACTCGCCCGCACCACCGCCCAGTTGCGGTCGTTCGCCGACGTCGTCGACGAGGGCTCCTTCCTCGACGTACGGATCGACCTGCCCGACCCGACGACGACCCCGCCCCGGCCCGACCTGCGCCGCTGGAAGATCCCGCTCGGGGTCGTCGCCGTCTACGCGGCCAGCAACTTCCCGCTCGCCTTCTCCGTCCCCGGCGGCGACACCGCCAGCGCCCTCGCGGCCGGCTGCCCCGTCGTGATCAAGGCCCACCCCGACCACCCGGCCACCTCCGAGCTCTGCGCCTCCATCCTGCGCCGGGCCGCGGTCAAGGTCGGGCTCCCGGAGGACGTGGTCGTCCTGGTCCACGGCTTCGACGCGGGCGTCGAGCTGGTGCGCCACCCGCTGGTCGCGGCGGCCGGCTTCACCGGTTCCGTACGGGGAGGGCGGGCGCTGTTCGACGCGGCGGCGGCCCGGCCCGTCCCCATCCCCTTCCACGGCGAGCTCGGCTCGATCAACCCGGTCGTGATCACCGCGGCCGCCGCCGAGGAGCGGGCCGCCGAGATCGGGGCAGGACTCGCGGCCTCCGTGACCATGGGCCAGGGGCAGTTCTGCACCAAGCCCGGCTTCGTCCTGGCGCCCACGGGCGAGGCGGGCGACCGCTTCGTGTCCGCCCTCACGGACGCCATCAGCGAGTCCGAGCCCGGAGTGATGCTCGACCACCGGATGCGGGGCCACTTCCTCACCGGAACCTACGAGCTCGCCCAGATCGCCGGCGTCACCGCGCCCGTCCACCCCGGCCCCGGCGGGCCGCACACCGTCAACGCGGGCTTCCTGACCTTCGACGCCGAGATCCTGCTCGGGGGCGACCACCGGGCGGTCCTGAACGAGTACTTCGGCCCGGTGACCCTGGTCGCCCGCTACACCACGCGGGAGGAGATCACCGCGGTCCTCGGCCTGCTCCCCGGCAACCTCACGGCCACGCTCCAGATGGCCGAGGAGGACCCGGAGGCCGCCTCCCTGCTCGCCGAACTGACCCCGCTGGCGGGCCGCGTGCTCGTCAACGGCTGGCCGACCGGCGTCGCGGTGGCGGGCGCCCAGCACCACGGCGGGCCCTACCCGGCCACCACCTCCACCTCCACCTCGGTCGGCGCGACGGCGATCGAGCGCTGGCTGCGTCCGGTCACCTACCAGTCGACGCCGCAGCACCTGCTCCCGCCGGAGCTGCGCGACGACAACCCGCTCGGCCTGCCGCGCCGCTGACCCGGCCCGGCACGGTCAGACACGCACGACGATCTTTCCGATGTGCGTGTCCGACTCCATCAGCCGATGGGCGTCGGTGATCCGCTCCAACCCCTCGAAGGTCCGGGCGATCACCGGCGCCAGCGAGCCGTCGCGCAGTCCGGAGCCGATGAACCCGGCGATCCGGCGCCGCCCCTCCTCGTCGCGCACCACCGCACCGTTGGCGTAACCCCGCACGGTGAGCGGCCAGTTCATCGGCATCGTGGCCGGCCGGGGATCAAGCCAGCCGTACAGCACCGCCGTGCCGCCCGGCCCCAGGGCGTTCCCGAGCTCCGCGAACCCCGGCCCGCCGACGGCGTCGAACACCAGACGCGCGCCCCGGCCCCCGGTGAACCGCCGCACCTCCTTCACCACGGACTCGCTCTCGGTCGTGATCACCCGTGCCGCGCCCAGGTCGAGCAGCCTCTGCCGCTTCCCCTCGCCCCGCGTCGTGGCGATCGGCACCGCGCCGATCCGCAGCGCCACCTGGATCGCGGCCGTCCCCACCCCGCTGGACGCCCCCGTGATCACCACCGGGTCGCCCGGGCGCAGCCCGCCCGCCTCCACCATGCCGCCGTACGCGGTCGAGTACGTCAGCCACGAAGCGGCAGCGGTCACCGCGTCCACGCCCTCGGGCCTGCGCACCACGTACTCCTCGGGCAGCACCACCCGCTCCGCGTAGACCCCGTGCACCCCGAAGTCGAAGTTGGCGGCCGCCATCACCGGATCGCCGACGGCGTACGCCGTGACGCCCGCGCCGACCGCCTCGACCACCCCCGCCGCCTCGTAGCCGAGCCGGGATCCGGGGAGCGTGGCCGGGTAGTAGTACGTGCCCGCGCGGAACAGGGCCTCGGCGCGGTTCAGGCCGATCGCCTCGACGCGGAGGAGCACCTCGCCGGGGCCGGGCGCGGGGAGCGGAACCTCCTCCACGGTCAGCACCTCGGGTCCCCCGAGCTCGTGGAACAGCACCGCGCGTGTCGTCTGCCGAGTCGTCGTGTCAGTCGTGATGTCGGTCGTCATGTCCTCGACCGTAGGCAGGCGCGGAGAGACGTTCCATGTTCCAGGACCTCCCCACCATGTCCGTCCGTCTCGCGGTACCGTGCGGCCATGGACGTACTGAGCGATGCCGTCGCGGCCATGCGCACCGGGCGCCCGCACTCCTCCCGTACCGTCAACTCCGGCTCCTGGGGCCTGCGTTTCCCGCCGAGCAAGGGCGCCGGCTTCCATGTGGTGGTCCAGGGCGCGGCCTGGCTCAGGCCGCCGGGCGACGGCGAGCCCGTCGAACTCCGCCCCGGTGACGTGGTCCTGCTCGCCCACGGCACCGGCCACGGGCTCGCCGGGCGGCCCGACGCCCCCCTCGTCGACGCCGTGCAGGCTCCCGACGGCTCCTGGCCGACCCCGCCCGACCGGGCACCCGCCCGCGAGGACCAGACCCTGCTGCTGTGCGGCGCGTACCAGGTGAGCAGGGCCCGGGCCCACCCCCTCTTCACCGAGCTGCCGCCGTACGTGCACATACCGGCCCGTGCCGGCGCCCACCCCCGGCTGCGCGCGGCGGTCGACCTGCTCGGCGCCGAACTCGCCGACCCGCAGCCCGGATCCGACGCGCTCGTGCCCGCCCTGCTCGACACCCTGCTCGTCCTGATGCTGCGCACCTGGTGGCTCACCGAACGCCCCGACCGCACCACCGGCTGGTCCGCCGCCCTGAGCGACCCGGTCGTCACCGCCGCCCTCCGTGCGATCCACGCCGACCCGGCCCGGCCGTGGACGGTGGAGGAACTCGGTGCGGAGGGCGGCCTCTCCCGCGCGGCCTTCGCCCGCCGCTTCACCACGCTGGTGGGCCGGCCGCCGCTGGCGTATCTGACGTGGTGGCGCATGACGACGGCGGGACGACTGCTCCGCTCCGACGACACCCCGCTCCGAACGGTGGCCCAACGCGCGGGCTATGCGTCGGAGTTCGCCTTCGCCAAGGCGTTCAAACGGGAGTACGGGGTGGCCCCGGGGCGATACCGCAGAGGCCCGTAGCCCGCATGCCGGGCGTCGCGGGCCGACGGGACTTCGCCCCGTCCTAGGCGGCGTTCTCGTCCGCGCTCTCCCGGAGCCCGCCGGTCACCACCAGGTCGCCGTCCGGAGTGCGTCGCGCGAGGGCGCCGGTGCGGAACCAGCCGTCGTGGGTGAAGGAACGTGCGTCGTCGTCGGGGGAGCGGAAGTAGCCGCGCGGGACGGACGGGCCGCGGGCGAGGAGTTCGCCGGGCTCCCCGTCGGGCACGTCCTCACCCGCGGCGTCGACCAGGCGGATCTCGTCGTCGGGCGAGAGCGGACGGCCCTGTGTGGTGAGCACCGACTCGTCCGGATCGGTGGGCCGGGTGAGGGTGAGCGGCCCCTCGGCCAGCGTGAAGACCTGCTGCAGACGGCAGCCCAGTTCGGGGCCCACGCGCTCGGCGTCCGCCCGCGGCAGGGGGGCGCCGCCGACCTGGAGAAGCCGCAGACTGCGCACGTCGGCTCCGGTGGCGGGAAACGCGTCGAGCCAGCTTCGGGCGACGGCGGGCTCCACCGATGTGAGGGTGACCCGCTCCCGTTCGACGAGCGGAAGGCATACGGCGGGGTCCGGGTCGTCGGCCAGGACGACGGTTCCGCCGGCGGAGAGGGTGCCGACGACACCGGGGCAGCCGAGGGCGAAGGCGGACCCGGTGGGCAGCGCGGCCAGATACACGTCGTCCTCGGTGAGCGACACCAGTTCGGCGGCGGCCCGCGCCTGGTAGGCGTAGTCGTTGTGGGTGCGTGGAACGAGCCTGGGCGTCCCGTCGGGTCCTCCGGAGAGCAGGAAGAAGGCCACCTGGTCGGCGCTCGGCGCGTGCGCCGGTGCCGGCGGGGCGTCGACGGAGCCCAGCGGGAAGTAGTGGCAGCCCGACGGGTCGGTCGTGAAGCCGCCGTACGGGGATGCGGCGCCAGGCTCCTCGTACGTGAACACCCTGCGCAGGAAGGGCCCCTGGGCCGCGATGCCGGCGGCCATCGCCGTGTGGTCGAAGCCCTCGTAGGTCGACGGGCCGACATAGCCGACGGCCTCCGAGACCCGCACGAGGTGGGACACCTCGGCCGTGCGGTACCGGACCGGGCAGAGCACGGGGGCGACACCGGCGCGCATCAGCGCGAACACGGTGACGACGAACTCGGGAACGTTGGGGAGCTGCACGACGGCCCGTTGCCCCGGCCGGAGGTCGAGCAGCCGGAATCCGGCCGCCATGCGGTCCACGCGCCGGTCGAGCTGCGCGTAGGTGACGCGGGTGGCGCCGTGCACGAGCGCGGTCCGCCGCCCGTACTGCAGAGCCCAGCCGCGCAGCAGGTTGTCCAGCGTGTTGCCACGCCAGTGCCCGGCCATCCAGTAGCGGTCGACGAACTCCTCGGGCCAGGCCGTGCGGCCGTCGGGCAGGGGTGACATGCGCTTCCTTCTGTACCGGCGACCTGTTACCGGCGATGCCGCCGTGTCGACCTTGGCAGTCCAGTGCTCCTGCCCACCCGTCCGCAAGGTGCCGTACCGACCAAGGCGCGCCGGCTCCGATCGGCGGAACGTCCAAGGGGCGGGCGCTGACCAGCGGGAGCGGCTTCGGCCGGCCCGGCGGCCTCCCCGCCGCAACCGCCGTGCGGCCCCCTCGCGTCCCCGTTGTCATGATCAGAATCGCGACCGCCGACGACCTCGACGCCATCGCCGCCCTGCACCTGGAGGCCCGGTCCACCTATTACCGCGGCCACATCCCCGACGTCGAGTTCGAGGGACCGGAGGAGCTCGCTCGTAGCAGGGAGGGCTGGAGCAGGGCCGTCGCGCGCGGCACCGTGCTCTGTGCCGAGCACGACGGACGGCCGGTGGGCGTCGCCGCCTACGGCCGCGTCGACGGGGTCATGACGCTCACCCAGCTCCATGTCCTGCCCACGCGGTGGCGCGCCGGGGTGGGCACCGCGCTCCACGGCGCCTGCGTGGAGATCTGGCGATCCATGGGCGTCGAGACCGCCCGGTTGGAGGTCTTCGAGCGGAACGAGCGGGCCCTGGCCTTCTACTCCGCCCACGGCTGGACACCGGACACCGACGCCCCGCGCTCCGGCAGCCACCTCGTGCTCCGCCTCACAGTGGGCCCCGCGACGGAATGATTCCGGCGCCCGACGGTGTTGCCGCCATGGAACATCCCCCGACCTGGAGAGAAGCAAGAACATGCGCGTCGAGATCTGGAGCGACATCGCCTGCCCGTGGTGCTACATCGGCAAGGCCCGCTTCGAGAAGGGGCTCGCGGACTTCGCCCACCGTGACGACATCGAGGTGGTGCACCGCTCCTTCGAGCTCGACCCGAACCGGCCCAAGGGCGACACCGCCCCGGTGATCGACATGCTGGCGAAGAAGTACGGCCGCACCCTGGACGAGGCCCGCGCCATGGAGGCCCATGTCGCCTCCAACGCGCACTCCGAGGGGCTCGAGTACCGCACCGAGGGCCGCGACCACGGCAACACCTTCGACATCCACCGCCTGCTGCACCTCGCCAAGGAGCGCGGTCGGCAGAACGAGCTGCTCGACCTCGCCTACCGCGCCAACTTCGCCGAGGAGCGCTCCGTCTTCGACGCCGAGACCCTCGTGCGGCTCGGGGTCGAGGCCGGTCTGGAGGAGGCCGAGGTCCGCTCCGTGCTCGCCGACGAGAGCGCCTACGCGGACGCGGTACGGGCGGACGAGCGCGAGGCGGCCGAACTCGGCGCGAACGGCGTGCCGTTCTTCGTCCTCGACCGCCGCTACGGAATCTCCGGCGGGCAGCCCGCCGAGGTCTTCACCCAGGCCCTGGAACAGGCGTGGCAGGGCCGTGCGCTGCAGCCCGTCGGCGGGGACGCCGCCGCCTGCGACGTCGACGGCGACTGCGAGGTCTGACCGGCCCCGCCCCTCCCTCGGAGCCCGGCCCCGGACGCGGACCGTCCGGGGCCGAGTCGTTCCCCCGGACGCCCGGGATGCGGTCCGGCCTCCGGAAGTCTTCGGCGGCACGTGCACCGACTCCGCGCCCCTACACGCCTCTGACCTGCGCGCATAAGCCGGGCTTGGCTTCTCCCCATGATCGAAGGCGATTGACGGCGGGTCGGGGGAACCCCAGGCTGAGGCCATGGATGCCATCGAACCCCTCGGCGGAGCCGAGTTCGCGCCGAAGCAGACGTATCTGAACACCTCCGCCTGCGCGCTGCTGCCGCGCCGCACCATCGAGGCGGTCACCCTGCTCGCCGAGGAGACGGCGGACGGCCGGCCGGCCGGCGCCGGCGACTTCGAGATCGTCGCGGAGGCCCGTGCCGCCTTCGCCCGGCTCATGTCCGTCCACCCGGACCGCGTGGCCGTCGGCAGCTCGGTCTCCGTACACATCGGGATGATCGCCCAGTCGATGCCCGCTGGGGCCGAGATCCTCTTCCCCGAGGGCGACTTCAGCTCCGTCATCACGCCGTTCACGGTCCGCGGCGACCTCAAGACCCGCTTCGTCCCGCTGGAGCGGCTCGCCGAGTCCATCGGCCCCGAGACCTATCTCGTCGCCTTCTCCGCCGTGCAGTCCGCGGACGGCCGGACGGCCGACTTCGCGGCGGTACGGGCCGCGGCGGCCGCGCACGGCACCCGTACGCTCGTCGACGCCACGCAGTCGGCGGGGTGGCTGCCGCTGCGGGCGGGGGAGTGGGACTACACCGTGGCCGGTGGCTACAAGTTCCTGCTCTGCCCGCGCGGGGCGTCCTTCCTCACCGTCACGGAGGAGGCGCAGGACACCCTGGTCCCGATCCACGCTGGGTGGGTGACGGGCGAGGAGCTGTGGGTCAACAGCTACGGACCGGTGCGCGAACTGGCCCGGTCGGCACGGCGGTTCGACGAGCCGCCGGCCTTCCTCTCGTACCACGGGGCGGCCCGTTCGCTCGCCCTGCTGGAGGAGATCGGCATCGAGCGGATCGAGGCGCACAACAAGGCCCTCGCGGCCCGCTTCCGGGCGGGGCTCGTGGAGCTGGGCCACGCGCCGGTGCCGGACGTCTCCGGCGTCGTCGGCGTGCCGGGCCTCGGTGACCGCCAGGCCGCGCTCCGGGAGGCGGGCGTCCTGATGTCCGCCCGCACGGGCTTCCTGCGGGCGTCCTTCCACCTCTACAACGGCGCGGCGGACGTGGACCGCGCGCTGGAGGTCCTCGCCGGCTGAGCCGGCGGCCCCAGGGCCTCTCGTTCGGATCCTGCCGGGCTCGCGTGCCCTGATGCCTGATCCGGCCTGATCCAAACGAAGGGCCCTAAGCCCCGCGTGCCGCCTTCGGCCCCGAGCAGTCGCCCATCTCCGCGTGTCCCGCCTCCGCGCCCAGGTTCCCCTCGACCTTCGCCAGGAGTCGTGAGAGGTCGGCGCGCTCGGCCGGGGTGAGACCGGCCAGGGTGTACTCCTCCAGGCCGGTCCAGACGTCCTCGACCCCCGACCGCAGCGCGCCGCCCCCGTCCGCCGCCGCGACGAGCACCGCGCGCCGGTCGGTCGGGTCGGGGCTGCGCCGCACATGGCCGCTCTGCTCCAGGCGCTGGAGCATCTTGGTGACCGTCGAGGGGTCGAGTCCCATCGCCTTGATCAGCTCCGACTGCCGGACCGGCCCGCAGTCCCACAGGCACATCATCAGGAACTCCTGGCCGGGGAAGAGCCCGACCTCCTTGAGCAGCCGGCCCGCGGCGATCCGGTGCAGCCGGGCCACACGGGCCAGGGCATGGCTCACCGGACCGCCCATTGCGGCTGTCGGCAGCGGCCCGCTACAGGCGGGGTCCGATGAGGGCGCGGACGGGGACTCGGGCATCACTTGCTCCTTGAGGCGGGCTCCTGCGGGGGAGGTGTCCCAGATTACCTTGGTCGGCCAAGTAATGCGTTACAGTGGCGTCAGGCCGAATACTTGGCCGACCACATAAATGGTTGGGAGACCGTCATGACCACCGCCTTCGACCCCATAGACCTCGCCGGCACACCGCTCGCCAACCGCATCGCCATGGCCCCGATGACCCGCAGCCGCGCCCGGAACGAGGGCCGGACCCCGACCGCGCTGGTTGCCGAGTACTACGCCCAGCGCGCCTCCGCCGGTCTGATCATCACCGAGGGCACCCAGCCCTCCGCCGTCGGCCAGGGCTACCCGGACACCCCCGGCCTGCACAGCCCCGAGCAGACGGCCGCCTGGCGCGAGGTCACCGACGCAGTCCACGAGCGCGGCGGCAGGATCTTCGCCCAGCTCATGCACACCGGCCGGATCGGCCACCCCGACCTCCTCGACGGCGACCTCCACCCGGTCGGCCCGTCCGCCGTCCGCCCCGAGGGACAGCTCTACACCCACGACGGCCTCAAGGACTTCGCCACCCCGCGTGAGCTGACCGCCGAGGAGGTACGGGCCACGGTCGCCGAGTTCGCGTCCGCGGCGCGCAACGCCGTCGCCGCCGGCTTCGACGGAGTCGAGATCCACGGGGCCAACGGCTACCTCGTCCACCAGTTCCTCGCCACCGGCTCCAACCACCGCACCGACGAGTGGGGCGGCTCCGTGGAGAACCGGATCAGGTTCGCCGTCGAGGTGGTCAAGGCCGTCGCCGCCGAGATCGGCCCCGAGCGCACCGGCCTGCGGATCTCCCCGGCCAACCCCTACAACGACATCACGGAGACCGGGTCGGAGGAGACGTACACCGCGCTTGTCGAGGCGATCGACCCGCTCGGCATCGCGTATCTGCACCTCACCGAGGCCGTCCCGGGCATCCGCGAGCTGACGCTCACGCTGCGCAAGCGATTCTCCGGCACCTTCGTCCTCAACCCGGCGACCGAGGGCCCGACCGGGGCCGAGTCGCTGGCCCTGATCGAGGACGGGACCGCGGACATGGTCGCGTACGGCCAGCTCTTCATCGCCAACCCCGACCTGCCGGCCCGGCTGAGGAACGACGGCCCGTACAACACCCCGGACCGCGCCTCCTTCTTCGGCGGCGACCACCGCGGCTACACGGACTACCCGGCGCTGTGAGGGACCCGCGGGGGCCCACCGGGCCCCCGCACCCCTCGGCTCTCACGGCGGCAGGGATCACCGCACCGGCGTGAAGTCCCGCGCCCCGATGAACTCCGGACGCCGCACCGGCGCCGCGAACGGTTCCACCGCCGCGTTCTCCACGCTGTTGAAGACGATGAAGACGTTGCTGCGCGGATAGGGCGTGATGTTGTCGCCCGAGCCGTGCATCGCGTTGCAGTCGAACCAGGTCGCCGAACCGGCCCGGCCCGTGAAGAGCCGGATGCCGTGCGCGTCCGCCAGCGAGGTCAGCGCCTCGTCCGACGGGGTGCCGGCGTCCTGCATCTGCAACGAGCGCTTGTAGTTGTCCTTCGGGGTGGCGCCCTCGCAGCCGAGGAACGTCCGGTGCGAGCCCGGCATGATCATCAGGCCGCCGTTGGTGTCGTGGTTCTCGGTCAGCGCGATCGACACCGACACCGCCCGCATCCGCGGCAGGCCGTCCTCCGCGTGCCAGGTCTCGAAGTCCGAGTGCCAGTAGAAGCCGGAGGCGCCGAAGCCGGGCTTCACATTGATCCGCGACTGGTGGACGTAGACGTCCGAGCCCAGGATCTCCCGGGCCCGGCCAACCACCCGCTCGTCGCGCACGAGCCGGGCGAAGACCTCGCTGATCCGGTGGACCTCGAAGACCGACCGTACGGAGGCCGTCTTCGGCTCGACGATCGCGCGCGGGTCGGCCCGGACGGCAGGATCGGCGATCAGCCGGTCCAGCTCGCGCTTGTACACCCCGACCTCGTCGGCGGTCAGCAGATCGGGCTGGGCGAGGAAGCCGTCGCGTTCGAAGGTCTCCAGGCCCGGGGCGTCGCTCCACACCACCGGGTCACGGCGGGGCGTGAGCACCTCGGAGGCGCCGCGGGTGGGGTACAGGTCGGTGCGCGTCGTCAGGTCGGTCATGGTTCAGCCCTCCTCCGTCAGCAGCGGGTAGACCCCGTTCTCGTCGTGGTCCTCCCGGCCCGTGACCGGCGGGTTGAAGACACAGACGCAGCGGAAGTCGGTCTTCGGGCGCAGGGTGTGCCGCTCGTGGCCGTCGAGCAGGTACATCGTGCCGGGCTCGATCCAGTGCGACTCGCCGGTCTCGTCGTTCGTCAGCTCGGCCTCGCCCTCGACGCACAGGACGGCCTCGATGTGGTTCGCGTACCACATGGAAGTCTCGGTGCCGGCGTACAGCACGGTCTCGTGGAGCGAGAAGCCGACGCGCTCCTTGGCGAGGACGATCCGCTTGCTCTCCCAGGTGCCGGACGCGGCCCGCACATGGCGTTCGGTGTTCTCGATGTCCTTGAACGATCGGACGATCACGGTGGTGCAACTCCCTTGTGTCTAGGGGTGGTACGGGTGGTTCAGACGGTCTCGCGGACCGCTCGGGACAGCGTGCGCAGCCCCTCGTCCAGCTCCTCGGGCGTGATGGTCAGCGGCGGGAGGAGCTTCACGACCTGGCTCTCCGGGCCGGAGGTCTCCACCAGCAGCCCCAGCTCGAAGGCGCGCGCGCAGACCTTCGACGCCCGCGCCCGGTCGGCGAACTCCAGGCCCCAGACCAGGCCGCGGCCGCGGTAGTGCGCGCCGTCGGCGGAGTTCTCCTCGCAGAGGGCCAGGAGCGCCTGCTCGACCTGCTCGCCGCGGGCGAGGGTCTGCTTCTCCATCTGCCCGTCGGCCCAGTACGTGTCGAGGGCGGCCGCCGCCGTGACGAAGGCCGGGTTGTTGCCGCGGAAGGTGCCGTTGTGCTCGCCCGGCTCCCAGACGTCCAGCTCGGGCCGGAACAGGCAGAGCGACATGGGCAGCCCGTACCCGCTGATCGACTTCGACAGCGTCACGATGTCCGGGGTGATGCCGGCCTCCTCGAAGGAGAAGAAGGCGCCCGTGCGGCCGCAGCCCATCTGGATGTCGTCGACGATCAGCAGCATGTCCTGCCGCCGGCACAGATCCGCGAGCGCCCGCAGCCACTCGGTCCGGGCCACGTTGATGCCGCCCTCGCCCTGCACCGTCTCCACGATCACGGCGGCCGGCTTGTTGAGACCGGAGCCCTGGTCCTCGAGCAGCCTCTCGAACCAGAGGAAGTCCGGCAGCTGGCCGTCGAGGTACTGGTCGAACGGCATCGGAGTGCCGTGCACCAGCGGAATGCCCGCACCGGCCCGCTTGAAGGCGTTGCCGGTGACGGCGAGCGAACCCAGCGACATTCCGTGGAAGGCGTTGGTGAAGGAGACGACCGACTCGCGGCCCTTCACCTTCCGGGCCAGTTTCAGCGCGGACTCCACGGCGTTGGTGCCGGTCGGCCCCGGGAACATCACCTTGTACGGCAGCGAGCGCGGCCGCAGCACGACCTCCTGGAAGGTCTCAAGGAAGGTCCGCTTGGCCGTGGTCGCCATGTCGAGACCGTGGGTGATCCCGTCGCGTTCCAGATAGTCGATCAGCGCCCGTTTCAGTACGGGGTTGTTGTGGCCGTAGTTGAGCGAGCCGGCACCCGCGAAGAAGTCCAGGTACGCATGGCCGTCCTCGTCGGTGAGGCGGGCGCCCTGCGCGCGGTCGAAGACGGTGGGCCAGCCGCGGCAGTAGCTGCGCACCTCCGACTCAAGGGTCTCGAAGACGCTCAGTTCGGGCGGGGTGATGGTCACAGCGAAGCTCCGGTGTGGGGGAAGGGGCCGATGCGGTGCAGTACTTCGGGCAGATGCCCGGCGCCGTCGGACGCGCCGGGGAAGAGGCCCCCGTCGAAGAGGACCTCGCGCTCCAGGGGGAGCCCGTGCCGTACGGCGTAGGCGGTGAAGAGCCGGCCTGAGGCCGTGTTGTCCGGGGTGACCGTCGTCTCGACCGTGGCGGGGGCGACCCGCGAGGTGAGCGCGTCGAGCAGCACGCCGGCCAGGCCCCGCCCGCGGTGGTCCGCGTCGACGGCGATCTGCCAGACGACGAGGGTGCCCGGGCGGTCCGGGCGCAGGTATCCGGTGACGAAGGCGACCGGGTCGCCGTCGGCGCCGCGCGCGACCAGCGAAGTCGCGGCGAAGTCGCGGCACCACAGCAGATAGCTGTACGGGGAGTTCAGGTCCAGGACCTCGGAATCGCGGGCGATGCGCCACATCGCCGCTCCGTCCTCCACGCGTGGGCTTTCCAGGGTCAGGGTCGTGGCTGCTTGTGCTGCGGTCATGGCGAGGAAATTTACCGAGCAATTTCTTGGATTGCACGGGGGAGTGGGGTGTGCCGGGGCTGCGTGATGTGTTATCCGCGCGGGCGTGAATCGCCGCCCTTTTGCCCGTATATATCTGAGCAAATCGGACGCGATGTGGAGTCGATCACAGGACCGGAATGCGAGAAGAACGCTGATGAAATCTTGGCGTTTGAGGTCGGGGAATCCGGGCAGAAGAACCAAGGAAGGTGTACGGGAATTCGCTTGGAGAATGTTCCGGAGAATGCGCGTCGAAATTCCCACGGCATTCACTGGAGTCGGGCCCGGAGGCCGAATGGCGCGGGCGACGGCGGATGGCGCGGGAAATGGCCGACGCCCGGTGCGGGCATACGAAACGGGCGGAACCCGAAGGCCCCGCCCGTCATTCGCGTATCGCCGGGAGCTCTAGCGGGCGCCCCACGCCTCCGTGACCGCCCGGCGGGCGGCCTCCGGATCCACCGGGCGGCCCGTCTCGCCGAGCGCGGCGCCCAGCGCCGCAAGCGACGACTGGACCGCCCCCGGAGTCGCGTCCACGCCGTAGTGGTTGACCCGGATCATCTCCTTCGACAGAGCCCCGCCGCCCGCGATCAGCGGCAGCGACGGATCGGCCGCCAGCGCCTTGGCGACCAGCTCCGAGGCGTCCACGCCCGCCGGGGAACGCAGCGTCGTCGCGACCGGGGCCGCGTCCTTCGCGTCCCGGACGTACGGCTCCAGACCGCCGCCCAGGGCCAGGACGCCCGCGCGGGTCGCGACGGCGGCGGCGGAGTGACGGGCCATCAGCGCGTCCAGGCCCTCCTCCTCGATGCGCTCCACGCATGCCTCCAGGGCCAGCATCTCCAGCTGGGCCGGAGCGTGCAGCAGCGCCTTGCGGCCGCCGTCGATCCAGCGCTCCTTCCAGTCCAGGAGGGAGAGGTACGAACGGCGCGGCGCCCGCGGGTTGGCGGCGAAACGCTCCCACGCGCGCTCGCTGACCGAGACCGCCGAGACGCCGGCGGGACCGCCCATCGCCTTCTGCGCGCCGATGATGCACATGTCGACGCCCCACGCGTCCGGCAGCACCGGCTCGGCGCCGATCGACGCCACGGCGTCCAGGTAGAACAGCGCGCCGTGCGCCCGCACGACCGCGCCGATCTCGGCGACCGGATTGGTGTTGCCGGTCGCCGCCTCCGCGTGCACCAGCGAGACGAAGTCGATCTCCGGGTGGTCCGCCAGCGCCTGCTCCACCTGCGCGGCCGTCACCGCCGTGTGGAAGGGCACCTCGAGGTCCACGACCGTGGCGCCGCAGTCCCGCAGCCAGTTTCCGAAGGTCTGGCCGTACGGCCCCGTGACGATGTTCAGCGCCGTCGAGCCGGGCCGTGCCCCGCTGCGGATGCACCCCTCCAGGGGCAGCAGCGCCTCGCCCTGGGTGATCACCACGTCCTGCTCGGTCGAGAGGAGGGCGGCGACCCGTCGCTCGATGGACGCGAAGTGCGCGGCGGTCAGCGGGGCCAGGTCCAGGAGCGGGTGTGTCACGGTCACTGCGGTGCCTTCTTCGGATCGGTTCGGTGCTGGTGGAGCGTCGGTTCAGGGTACCGAGCGGCCCTCCCGATCCTGGTCGCCGCTTCGGTGCGGCGATCGACGGACGACCACCCTTCGACGGGGCGCCCGCCCCTCGTAGAGTGCAGACATGAGCGATCACGTGGTGCTGCATGTGAAGGGGCGGGTGCTCGTCGGCCCCGAGGACGTCCGGGACGAGCTGTGGGCGGTCGACGGGCGGATCACCTACACCCGGCCATCCGGCGACGCCCTGACGGTGGAGGGCTGGGCCCTGCCGGGGCTCGTCGACGCGCACTGCCATGTCGGCCTGGACCAGCACGGCCCGGTCGACGACGTCACCAGCGAGAAGCAGGCGCTGACCGACCGTGACGCGGGCACGCTCCTGATCCGCGACGCCGGGTCGCCCTCCGACACCCGCTGGATCGACGACCGCGAGGACCTGCCGAAGATCATCCGCGCGGGCCGCCACATCGCCAGGACCCGCCGCTACATCCGTAACTACGCCCATGAGATCGAGCCCCCGGAGCTGGTCGCCTACGTGGCGCGGGAGGCGCGGCGCGGCGACGGCTGGGTCAAGCTCGTCGGGGACTGGCTCGACCGGGACGCGGGCGATCTGGGCGCCTGCTGGCCCCGCGCCGAGGTCGAGGCGGCGATCGCCGAGGCCCACCGGCTGGGAGCACGGGTCACCGCGCACTGTTTCGCGGAGGACTCGCTGCGGGACCTGGTGGAGGCGGGCATCGACTGCATCGAGCACGCCACCGGACTCACCGAGGAGACGATCCCGCTCTTCGCCGAGCGGGGCGTCGCGATCGTCCCGACGCTCGTCAACATCGCCACGTTCCCCAGGCTCGCCGAAGGCGGCGAGAAGAAGTTCCCGCGCTGGTCGGCGCATATGCGACGGCTGTACGAGCGCCGGTACGACACGGTCCGCTCGGCGTACGACGCGGGCGTGCCGGTCTTCGTCGGCACGGACGCGGGCGGCTCCCTGGCCCACGGCCTGGTCGCGGCCGAGGTCGAGGAACTGGTCAAGGCCGGCATCCCGCCGCTGGAGGCGCTCTCCGCGACGGCCTGGGCCGCCCGTGCCTGGCTGGGCCGGCCCTCCCTGGAGGAGGGCGCCCCGGCGGACCTCGTCGTCTACGAGCAGGATCCGCGGGCGGACGTCCGCGTGCTCGCGGCGCCGCGGCGGGTCATCGTGAACGGCCGCGTCATCGGCTGAGGGGGCGCCCTCCGGGTGTCCGCGGGCCCGGTGCCACCGGCGACCGGGCCCGTCCCCGTCAGCGGGTCAGGAACGCGAGCCGCGCCTTCTTCTCCGGGATGAAGACCTCCGGGAGGTCCACCTCCGGCAGCACGACCTCCGGGCCCAGCTCGAACCCGGCGCGCACCAGCCGGGCGATCGCCTTCTCGTTGTCGGCGTCCGGCTCGGCGACGGCACGGGTGCGGCCGGTCATCGCGAAGTCGTTCAGCGCGACGAACAGCCTGGCGGAGAAGCCGGGTTCGGGGGTGGCGGCCGGGGCGATCAGGATGTGCACCCCGATGTCGCCGGGCAGCACCTCGTAGCACTCGCTGACCCGGTCGGCCTCGGGCTCGTACGTCTGGAAGAGCGCGACCGGCTCGCCGTCGCGACGGACCAGGAAGCCGTGGTGGGTGGTGAGCGAGTCCAGGTGCGCGTAGATGTCCCGCACCTGGTCGACCGTCGTCCCACCCATGCCCCAGAACCGGGCGCGGTCCTGGTTGACCCAGCCGTGGATGAGGGCGGCGTCGCCGTCCGGGTCGACGGGGTCGATCCGGACGGTGCCGAAGCCCTCGACGGTCTGGAGGTGGGCCGGCTGTCTGGACTGTCTCGACTCAGTGGTCGTCACGGGGGAACTCCTTGGTGAGGTGGTGCCAGTCGGTGGTGACCGGGGCGAGTTCGCCCCGCAGCCACAGGGGGAGTTGGTCTCGGTGGTGGGCCTCCCCGGCGATGCCGGAGGCGCCGAACGGCACGACCCAGAGGCTGTTGTCGCGGTCGGCGAGGTCCCAGACGTAGCGGGCGGCCGAGGCCCGGCCGCTGCGGTCGGTGAACCCGGGCACGCTGGACGTGGACAGCACGCAGTCGTGGTCCCCGCCCAGACCGGGCCACTGCGCGTCGGTGGCCTCGGCGTCGGCGTCGGGGAGCGCCTGCCACGGCGCGAGCCGGTGGGTCACGCCCCAGGCGGGCGGCTCCTCGCCGGAGGCGACCTCTTCCAGGGCCGCCCGGACGATCTCCGCGATGTCCGCGGCCGGTACGGGACCGCTGGTGAGGAGCGTCTCCAGGGCGAAGGCCACGCGCGGCCCGAGCGCGAGCCACGGCTGGAACACCGCGGGGTGCGGGGCGGGCTCCCGCAGCGCCGCGAACGCCGGGTGCCCGGCGACCCGTCGCACGACGGCCCCGCGCACGGAGGCGTACAGCCCCGCGTCGACGCTGTCCGCGTCCATCCGCCGGTCCCAGCCGAGCAGGCGAGCGCGGACGGCGAGCGCGGCGGGGGAGAGCGGCGCGGGCGCGGGGTCGCCCTCCTCGCGGGCGCCCGACGCGCGGTCGGGGGCGCCCGACGCGCGTACCGCCTCCAGCAGGGGCGCCGCAGAGGGGTTGTCGGTGTCCGTGTGGACGGTGGTCATCGCCTCCGGGGTCCAGGTCTTCGAGCCGTCGAGCAGCGCGGCGATCCGCTCCGCCCGGTGCCGGGGGGCGAACTCCGCGCCCAGCGGGGCCGCGAGTCCCCGGGCATTGGCCATGACGGCGTGGCCCTGGACGTCCGCACGGGGCGTCGGGGCCGGTCCGCCGTCCCGCCAGGCGTGGGCGGCCTCCCAGGCCGGTACGACCCGGAGGGAGTTGGCGCGGTCGCGCACGGGGACGTACCCGGCGACCCGGTGCAGCAGGCCGCCGTCCACGTCCGCCGCCTGGAGGACGTTGACCGGTTCGACCCAGCCGTCGACCGCGCGGTCCACGTCCGCGACGGTGCGGGCGGCGAGCAGCGCCGGCAGGACACGGAAGCCCAGCTCGCCGGTCACCCTCGGCGGGTACCGCAGACTGATCGCGTCCCAGGAGCCGGAGTCCGCGTCCGGGCCGGAGCCCGCGCCGGAGTCCGAGTCCGAGCCGGAGTCCGCGCCGGAGTCCGCGTCCGGGCCCGCGCCCGAGCCCGAGTCCGAGTCGACGCGGCTCCCGTCCGTGCCGATGATCACCGGTCCGCGCGCCGTCTCGATCACCTCGATCTCGACCGGCTCCGCGCCCGCGACCTCCACCGTCTCGACATGCGCCGTCGCCGGTCGCCAGCCCTCCGGGCCGAGCGCCTCCACGCCGCCGTCCGCGGTCCGTCGCAGCCGCTCCCGGTACAGGTCCTGGTAGTCGGCCATCGCGTTGGTGATCGCCCAGGCCACCCGCCCCGCGTGCCCGAAGTGGGGCAGACCGGGGACGCCCGGCACGGCGAAGCCCACCACGTCGAACTCGGGGCAGGCCAGCCGGATCTGCTGGTACACGCCGGGGGCCTCGATGAAGCGGTGCGGATCGCCCGCCACGATCGCGGCGCCGCTCGCCGTGCGGTCGCCGGAGACCACCCAGCCGTTGGAGCCGGCCGTCCCCGGTCCGTCCGTGGCGAACAGCTCGGTCCACTCCTCGCCGAGCCGGTGCGCCACCTCCTCACGCCACAGCTTGGTGGGCATCCCCGCGAAGAGGATGTGGGTGGAGAGCCAGACAGCGAGCGGCGTCCACGGTTCCCAGCGGCCGGGAGTGAGCCCCGTCCGCGCGAACTCGGGTGCCCGGCGGGCGCCTTCCGGCAGCCCCTCGTTGACCCCGTCCACGTAGGCACGTACCCATCGCGCCGTCTCGGCGTCCAGTCGGTCGAAGCAGCGGCGCGCGGTGTCGGCGAGCCGGGCCCTCCGTACGAAGGTGTCCCAGCCGGTCTCGCCCGTGCCGAGGAAGGAGGCCGTGGTGCCCCGGGCCCGGTGCCGCTCGACCTCCAGCTGCCAGGCGCGGTCCACGGCGGTCACCCGCCCCTGGGCGAAGGACAATTCGTCGGGATCGGCTCCACGCAGGTGTGGAATGCCCCAGTTGTCCCGGTAGACCTCGGCGCTCAATCCGATCCCGATCCCATCCGTGCTTCTTAGGTTAGGCTGACCTAAATTAATCTACAGCTTCGCAGGGGAGGAGAGTGCGGTGGGGCATGGCTGGGAAGGTGTCGTTCTCAAGCTGTTCCGAGGTCGGGACTTCACATTCACGGTGACGGGGGCCGAGCAGGTCACCGAGCACTACCGCCGGGTGCGCATGGAGGACGGCGGGCTTCTCGCCGCCGCCGGCGTCCACCCGACGATGTGGGTACGGCTCTGGTTCGAGAACGCGGGCAAGCCGCACCAGCGCGCCTACACCCTGGTCGACCCGGACGTGGACGCCGGAACCTTCAGCCTGGAGTTCGCCCTCCACGAGGGCGTCGCCAGCGACTGGGCCCGCACCTGCGCTCCCGGCGACACCATCGAGGCGACCCTGCAGGGCACCGGCTTCACCGCCCCCGAACCGCGTCCCGAGCGGCTGCTCGTGATCGGCGACCCGGCCTCGCTGCCCGCCATCAACTCCCTCCTCGACTCGTCGCCCGACGTTCCGGCCACCCTCTGGTTCGAGACCTCCCACGATGCCGACGAGGAGCTCCCGCTGCGCCTCGACCTCGAGCGGCACGAGGTTCGCCGGGTGCCGCGGCGGGGCGGCGGCACGGCGCTCGTCGAGCGCGTGCGGGCCGAGCTGCCGGAGCTGCTCGGGGGTGACCCGTACGTCTGGATCGCCTGTGACACGGCGACCACCCGCACCCTCGCCACGTACGTGCGCAAGGAGCTCGCGCTCCCCAAGGAGCGGGTGCACTCCCTCGGCTACTGGCGGGCCACCTGAGCAGGACCCCTGATGTCGCGCCGGGTTGACGATCCGTTACCCGGCGACGGTGCGTCTCGTTGAAACTTCCCGCGTGCGCCCGCGCACTGTGCAACGCGCGGGGCGCGCGGGAACTCCTGTGCCGAAAGAATCGAATATGGACGCGGAAACCCCCCTTTGGAGTGAACTCACGCCAGGTGTCTGTCGGTTCACTCTCAGTGCGTAAAGATTCGGGTGTCTCAAGTCGCCGACGCCGCGTCGATCCCGTGTCCCCGTGGTGAGCGGCCGGCGGCGCCATGTCTCTTGTGGGGGTTCCACCATCTTGAACAGCAACACCTTCCGCGCGCCCGCACGCCGCACCGCGGCCGCCGCGACCGCCGCCGCACTGGCCGTCGGTCCCGTGCTCCTCCTGGCCCCCGCGGCGCACGCCACCGGCGGCGAAGGCCGCGCGACCGCCGTCGTCCTGCGGGCCGGTCTCGACGTCTCCCTGCTGAACAAGGCGGTGGACGTGCCGCTGCGAACCTCCCTCAACGAGGTCAAGGCGCCGGAGAGCGAGGACGAGACCGCGCTGGCCGTGAAGGTGGAGGGCGCCGAGAACGGCAAGCCGATCAGCATCCTGCGGGCGGACGTCGCCACCTCGAAGGCCACCGTGGAGAAGAACAAGGCCGAGGGGCACGTGAAGCTGGTCAAGGCCCGGGTCCACGTCCCCGGCATCCGGGCGCTCTCCCTGATCGAGGTCCAGAAGGTCACGGCCGACGCGGTCTGCGAGACGGGCAAGAAGCCCGTCGCCGAGGCCAACGTCCTCGGGCACGTGACGGTCTTCGGCAAGAAGACCACCCTGTCGACGGCCGGGCAGACCAAGGTCTCCGTGCCGGGCGTCGGTGACGTGACCCTCGACCTGTCCCGTACCTCCACCACCTCGCGCACCGCGGCCGCGACCGCCCTGGAGCTGAAGGTGGAGGTCAACCCGCTGAAGCTGGGTGTGGCCGAGGTCAACGGCGTGGTGACCCTCGCGGAGGCCACCTGCGAGACGCCGAAGGGCACGAAGCCGACGGAGAAGCCGACGGAGAAGCCGACCGAGAAGCCCACGGAGCAGCCGAGCGAGCAGCCTTCGAAGGAGCCCTCGGCCGAGCCCACCGACGCCGGCGGCGTGAAGACCCAGAACGGCGGCTCCGACCCGGCCGGCCAGAACCTCGCCGCGACCGGTGGCAGCTCGACGACCCCGTACCTGGCGGGCGGCGCCGTCGTCCTTCTCGGCCTGGGCGCCGGGGCCTTCGTCCTGGCACGCAGCCGCGCCCGCGGCTGACCGACCCGAGGGGGCCTCAGGGGGAACGAGTGCGGAGGGCGGTGGCGACGACACCGCCCTCCCCGCGCGCTCAGCCCGTGATCAGCAGGGCCTGGTCCAGGGCCTGCAGGAAGCGGTTGGTCGTGGCCCTGTCCCGGACCGCGAGCCGGAGCCAGTTCCTGTCCAGGCCCGGGAAGGTGTCGCCGCGCCGCGCCGCGAAGCCCAGGGCGCGCAGCCGCTCCCGTACCTCGTCCGCGCGATGGACCCGGATCAGGACGAACGGGCCCTCCGCCGCCGCGACCGCTCTGACCTCGTCGAACTCCGCGAGCCCCGCCAGCAGATGCGCGCGCTCCACCCCAATCCGGTGCGCCGCGAGCTCCGCCTCCGCGAGCGCCGCCCGCGACATGCACGCCTCCGCCGCCACCAGCGCCGGGGTGGACACCGGCCACAGCGGCTGCGCCGCGGCGAGGGTCTCGATCGTCTCCGGCTGCGCGAGTACGTAGCCGATCCGCAGGCCGGCGAGACCCCAGGTCTTCGTGAGGCTCCGCAGCACCACCAGGCCCGGCACATCCGTCCGCCCGGCCAGCGACTCCCGCTCGCCCGGCACCGCGTCCATGAACGCCTCGTCCACCACCAGCGTCCGGCCGGGGCGGGCCAGCGAGGCGATCGTCTCCGCGGGGTGCAGCACCGACGTGGGGTTCGTCGGGTTCCCGATCATGACCAGGTCCGCGTCCTCCGGGACCGTCGCGGGATCGAGCCGGAAGCCCTCCTCCTCGCGCAGCAGGACCCGGCCCACCTCGTGCCCGGCGTCCCGCAGCGCCGCCTCCGGCTCGGTGAACTGCGGATGCACCACCACCGGCCGCCGCACCGGCAGCGCCCGTGCGAGCAGCACGAACGCCTCCGCCGCCCCGGCCGTGAGCAGCACCCGCCCGGCCGGCACATCGTGCCGCTCGGCGACGGCGGCCCGCGCCGCCCGCCCGTCCGGGTAGAGCGCGAGACCGGTGAGGGAGTCGGCGATCCGCTCGCGCAGCCACTCCGGCGGCGTGTTCGTGCGGACGTTGACCGCGAGGTCGATCAGCTTCTCGTCCCGTACCTCCGCGTCACCGTGGTGGCGCAGATCGTGGACGTCTGTGTGCGCGTGGATATCCATGGCCGCCGTCGGGTGGTGAGTGGGGGGTGTACGGGGCTCCGTCTGACCAGCGATGTACCCCTGTCCCTGGGGCAACAACCGTGCGGCGGAGGCATCTTCGTTCGGGCGAAACGGGAGGGATCGGGCGATAGCGCACGTCGCGCGCCTCGATTTCCGCTTCGGTACGACAAGTTCGGCCCCCGGACCCGCCGCGAGCAGCGCCGCCGCCTCCGCCACCGACCCCGTCCCCGTCGCCTCCAGCGGAGCCCGCGACGGATGCGGTACGGAGACGGCGGCCAGCGCCTCCGCCCCGTACGCCCGCAGGGGCACGCCGAGCCGCCCGGCCGCGCCGACGATCCCCGGCTCCGCCGCCCGCGCCTCCAGCGTGGCGAGCGCCGTCACGTCCGAACCCGTGAGCCCCGCCTCCCGCAGCGCCTCCGCGACCAGGTCGAGGACCTCGTCCACCGGCACCCCCGAGCGCGCCCCGACTCCCACCGCGGCCCCGCTCATCGCGTACCCCACACCAGGAACACGGGCGCCGTCGGCGCCATCGTCGAGGAACCGTCCGGCAGCGCGAGCAGCCGCTGGGACTGCAGCAGCACCCCCTCCGCCTCGAAACCGCAGCACGCCAGCGCCGAACGGACCGGGGCGACCTGCTCCAGAGCGGTCACCGCCACCACCACCGCACGCCGAGCCCGCCGGGCCGCCGTCAGCACGACCGACTTCAGCTCGCTGCCGCCACCACCGATGAACACTCCGTCCGGATCGGCCAGATGGGACAGCACCGTCGGCGCCGCGCCGTGCACCGTCCGCACCTCCACGCCGTGCGCCGCGGTGTTCGCCCGGATCCGCTCGACACCGGACGTCGTCTGCTCCACCGCGACCACCGCCGCGCCGAGCCGGGCGCACTCGACCGCGACCGAGCCGCAGCCCGTACCGATGTCCCAGACCAGATCCCCGGCCCGCGGCCCCAGCCGCGCGAGCGCCAGCGCCCGCGCCTCGTACGGCAGCACCGAGCCGCCGTCGACGCCGCCCGCCCCGAACTCCCCGTCCGGCAGCGCCCAACGGCCGGGACCCGTGAGCGGCCCCGTCACCGTCGGAGGCGGCCCCTCCGCCCGTGACTCGTCGAGACACAGGACCAGGCTCACCCCCTCCCAGCTCCGGCACATCGCCTCCGCGGGCTCCACCCGCTCGAAGCGTTCGCGGAAGGGATCGCCCAGCGCCGAGAACACCACCAGCGTCCGCGACGCCACCCGGTGCACCAGCTCGGCTCCCAGCTCCGCCGGGCCCACCCCCGGCCCGGGCAGCACCGCCACCTTGGGATGGGCCCGGCACACGTTCACGGCCCGGTTCAGCGCATGGCCGCGCACCTCCGCGCCGTCCACCACGAAGGCGTCGTCCCACGGCAGGCCGAGGCGCGCGAACGCCAGCCCCACCGCCGTCGGCCCGGGCCGCACCTCGAGCTCCGCGGTCCCGAACCGCTCCTCCAACGTGCGTACGACCCCGAAGAATCCCGGGTCACCCAGCACCCGCACGACCACCCGCGTCCCGCCCCCGGACACATGCTTCTCGACCAGGTCGAGCTCCGTGTCCGTCAACTCGTCGCCCCGCACGTCCACCACCAGGGCCGCCTCGCCCGCCCAGGAGCCCGCGTCGGCTCCCGCACTGCTCCCGATCACCGTGATCATGCGACCAGCCTCCCCACACAGGCCCTTGTGATGTGCGCGAGACGCGCACGATCGGATAGCAAGGGCGCATGGCCGTATTCGTCGCGCTCGGCGCGTTCCTCATGACGCTCTTCGGCGGCTGGACGGCGCAACGCGTCACCGACCGGCGCCACCTCGTGCTCGGCCTCGCCGGCGGCCTGATGCTGGGCGTCGTCGGTCTCGACCTCCTGCCCGAGGCCATGGAGGCCTCGGGAGAGAAGGTCTTCGGCGTGCCGCAGGCGCTGCTCCTGTTCGTCGGCGGCTTTCTCCTCGCCCACGTCGTGGAACGGCTGCTGGCGGTCCGTCAGGCCGCGCACGGCGTCGCCGCCGACGAGCGGGTGCCGCAGGTCGGACTCACCGCGGCCGCCGCGATGGTCGCCCACAGCCTCATGGACGGCATCGCTCTCGGAGCCGCCTTCCAGGTCGGCGGCGGCATGGGCGCCACCGTCGCGCTCGCCGTCATCACCCACGACTTCGCCGACGGTTTCAACACGTACACGATCACCAGCCTGTACGGGAACGCCCGTCGCAAAGCGATCACGATGCTGGTCCTGGACGCGCTCGCACCGATCGTCGGCGCCGCGTCCACCCTGCTGTTCACCCTTCCGGAGGAACTGCTCGGCAGCTATCTCGGGTTCTTCGGCGGCGCCCTGCTCTACCTCGCCGCCGCCGAGATCCTTCCCGAGGCCCACCACGAACACCCGGCCCGCTCGACCCTGTTCTGCACGGTGGCGGGCGTGGCCTTCATCTGGCTCGTGGTGGGCGCCTCCAGCGGCTGATCTCACGTGTGGTGGCCCTTCGCGCAGTGCTCCACGAAGCGCACGGCGGCCTCAGGGGCGCCCGCCCAGTGGGTGTGCACATAACTCGCGTGCACCCCCTGCTGCACGAAGCCCTCGACCCTCCGCTCCGGCTGCCGCAGCCCCCAGGCCGCGTTCGCCCCCGCGCCCGGCTCGATCACGGTCCGGTGGAACTCGTGACCCCGCATCCGGGCCCCCGTCGCGGCGAGCGAACTGTCGCTCACCGCCACGGCGTCCCGGTATCCGAGCGTCAGCCGCTCCGACATCCGCGCGTCCGCGTCGAGCACCCCGCACATCGGCGTCCCGTCGAGCGACCGCGCGAGATACAGCAGTCCGGCACACTCGGCGGCGATCGGCGCCCCGGACACGGCGAGCTCGGCGACGGCCTTCCGCAACGGCTCGTTGGCGGACAGCTCGGCCCCGTACATCTCGGGGAATCCACCACCTATGACGAGCCCGCTGGTCCCCTCGGGGAGGGCCTCGTCCCGCAGCGGATCGAACGTGACGACGTCGGCGCCGGCGGCGGTCAGCAACTCGGCATGCTCGGCATAGGAGAACGTGAAAGCAGCCCCACCGGCTACGGCCACCACCGGCCGCGTTGTGGGCAACCGTTCCGCTGGGGCGGTGGGGGTACCCCCGGACGAAGCCTGGGGGAAGGTGGGCACAACCCACCCACCGGCGGTCAGCCGCACCGCTACGTCAGGCTCCCACGCCTCGGCGTGCAGTTCAGGCGCACTGCGCGCGAGAGCCAAGAGCGCATCCAGGTCGCACCCCTGGAGAACCTGCTCCCCCTGCGCCGCCACGGCGGCGACCGCCGCCGCCTGCCGCTCGGCGACCGGCACCAGACCCAGGTGCCGCGACGGCGTCGCCACGGCGGGCGCCCGCCGCAGAACACCCAGCACCGGCACCCCCGACCCGCCGAGCGCATCCCGCAGCAGATGCTCGTGCCGGTCCGTCGCGACCTTGTTCAGGATCACCCCGCCGATCCGCACCTCCGGATCCCACGAGGCGAACCCGTGCACCAGCGCGGCCACCGACCGCGACTGTGACGAGGCATCCACGACCAGCACCACCGGCGCCTTGAGCAGCTTCGCCACCTGCGCCGTGGACGCCAGCTCGCCCTCGTCGGCCGCGCCGTCGTAAAGACCCATGACGCCCTCGACGACCGCCAGGTCGCAGCCGCGCGCCCCGTGCTCGAAGAGCGGCGCGATCAGCCCCGTCCCGCACATGTACGCGTCGAGGTTGCGGCCCGGCCGGCCGGTGGCCAGGGCGTGGTAGCCCGGGTCGATGTAGTCGGGGCCGACCTTGTGCGGGGAGACCGCGAGACCACGGCCGGCGAACGCGGCCATCAGGCCGGTCGCGACCGTGGTCTTGCCCGCGCCGGAGGACGGCGCGGCGATGACGAGACGTGCTACCACTCGATGCCCCGCTGGCCCTTCTGACCCGCGTCCATCGGGTGCTTCACCTTCGACATGTCCGTGACCAGGTCCGCGAAGTCCACGAGCTCCTGCGGGGCGTTGCGGCCGGTGATGACGACATGCTGGTGACCGGGCCGGTCGCGCAGGACCTCCACGACCTCCTTGGTGTCGATCCAGCCCCAGTGCAGCAGGTAGGCGAACTCGTCGAGGACGTAGAACTTGTACTTCTCCTCGGCGAGGTCGCGCTTGACCTGCTCCCAGCCCTCGCGCGCCTTGTCCTCGTGGGACTGCTCGCCCTCGGCGACCTCGCGCTGGATCCAGGACCAGCCCTCGCCCATCTTGTTCCAGGTGACGGTCCCGCCCTTGCCGGTCTCGCCGAGCGCCTTGAGGGCGTTCTCCTCGCCGACCTTCCACTTGGCGGACTTGACGAACTGGAACACTCCGATCGGCCAGCCCTGGTTCCAGGCGCGCAGCGCCATGCCGAAGGCGGCGGTCGACTTCCCCTTGCCGACGCCCGTGTGCACCATCACCAGCGCACGGTTGCGGCGCTGACGGGTGGTGAGACCGTCGTCGGGAACGACGGTCGGCTGTCCCTGCGGCATTACGCGGCCCTCCTGGTTGTCTGTCCTGCCTGAACGTCTCTGACGAGCCCGGCGATCGAGTCGGCGCGCAGCTCGTCCAAGGTCACGGCGGTGCCGCCCAGTTCCCGGGCGAGCTCCGCGGCGAGCCCGAGCCGTACGGGCCCGGTCTCGCAGTCCACGACGACGGCCGCGGTGCCCTCGGAGGCGTGCAGCCGTGCCGCGCGGGCGGCGAGTGCCACCGGGTCCGCGCCGCCGCCGGTCGCCCGGCCGTCGGTCACGACGACGAGCAGCGGACGGCGCGAGGGGTCGCGCAACCGCTCGACGCGCAGCACGTCATGGGCCTTGAGGAGCCCCGCCGACAGGGGCGTGCGGCCGCCCGTCGGGAGCTGTTCGAGCCGCGCGGCGGCCGCGTCCACGGACGAGGTCGGCGGCAGCGCCACCTCGGCGTCCCGCCCCCGGAAGGTGACCAGGCCGACCTTGTCGCGTCGCTGGTAGGCGTCGAGCAGCAGCGAGAGCACGGCGCCCTTCACCGCGCTCATCCGCTGCCGGGCCGCCATCGAGCCGGAGGCGTCCACGGCGAAGAGCACGAGATTGCCCTCGCGGCCCTCACGGGTCGCCTGCCGCAGATCGTCCCGGCGGACCACCAGCCCGGGGCCGGTCCGTCCGCGCGCCTTCTGGTGCGGGGCGGCGGCGTGCACGGTCGCGGCCAGGTGGAGCTTGGTCAGCGCGCCCCGGGGCCGTACGGAACCGGTCGTCCTGCCGTGTTCGGTACGGGCACGGGAGCGGCGCCCGGCCGCCCCCTCGCCGAGTCCGGGCACGCTCAGCATCTTGGTGCGGAAGGGTTCGGCGGCCTTGACGGCGGCCCGCTCACCGGCGCCGGCCCCGCCCGGAGCGGGCGCCTCGTCCGGAGCGGGCGCGGGAGCCTCGTCCGAACCCACATCCCGGGGCGCGCCGTCGTCCGGCCCTTCACCCTGGGGCGGTACACCGCCGGGGCCTCCGCCCGGTCCACCGTCGGGCCCGGGGTCGGGATCGTCGTCCCCGTCCTCGCCCTTGAACTGCTCCAGCGTCTCGTCGAGCTTGTCCTCGTCGAGCCCCGGCGCGTCGAAGGGGTTCCGCCGCCTGCGGTGGGGGAGGGCGAGCAGCGCGGCCTGCCGTACGTCCTCGGAGGTCACCTCCGTCCGCCCGGCCCACGCGGCGAGCGCCGTCGCCGTCCGGGCCATCACGATGTCCGCGCGCATTCCGTCCACCTCGAACGCGGCGCAGGTCGCGGCGATCTGGAGCAGGGCCGCGTCGCCGAGCGCGACGCGGGGCAGCAGTTCGCGCGCGGCGACGACACGGTCCCGCAGAGCGGTCTCCTCGTCGGCCCAGCGGGCGGCGAAGGCGGTCGGGTCGTCGTCGAACGAGAGCCGGCGGCGCACGACCTCGACCCGCTGCTCGGGCTCGCGGGAGGCGGCGACCTCGACGGTGAGACCGAAGCGGTCGAGCAGCTGCGGCCGCAGCTCGCCCTCTTCGGGGTTCATCGTGCCGACGAGCAGGAAACGGGCGGCGTGCCGTACGGACACGCCTTCGCGCTCGACGTACGAGGAGCCCATGGCGGCCGCGTCGAGGAGCAGATCGATCAGGTGGTCGTGGAGGAGGTTGACCTCGTCGACGTAGAGGATCCCGCGGTGCGCGTCCGCGAGGAGCCCGGGCTCGAAGGCCTTCACGCCCTCGGCGAGCGCCCGCTCGATGTCCAGAGCACCGACGAGCCGGTCCTCGGAGGCGCCGACGGGAAGCTCGACCATCCGCGCGGGGCGGGCGGCCCCGGGCGTCTCGGTGTGCGGCCCGTCCGGGCACTGCGGATCGGGCCCGCCCGGGTCGCAGCTGAACCGGCACCCGGCGACCACCGCCACCGACGGCAGCAGATCAGCGAGCGCCCGCACGGCGGTCGACTTGGCGGTCCCCTTCTCGCCGCGTACGAGGACACCGCCCACCGCCGGGCTCACCGCGTTCAGCAGCAGCGCGAGCCGCAGGTCGTCCATGCCGACGACGGCGGTGAACGGATACCGGGTGCTCATCGGGTGGTCACTCCTTCAAGATCGGGTCGCTGACGTTCGCTCATGTACGGGCCCGCCCTCACGGCGCGCCCGGCGGGATGAACGGCAGCCCGTTCGGCGGGCCGTTCTCGATCAGGCGCAGCAGCGCCTCCGTGTCCGCGTGTTCCTCGATCAGGTCGCCGAGACGGTCCAGCTGCTCCTCGCGGAGCACGCCGAACGACGTGTCGGGGGCCGGGACGAAGCGCCGTCCGGCCGCGGCCGCGACCTCCCGCAGGAACGCCCGGCGGAAGCCGTCGCTCTCCAGGGAGCCGTGCCAGTGCGTGCCCCAGACGGCGCCGACCCGGCAGCCGTCCAGGAAGGGTTCCCCGCCCCGCACGTCCGCGACGCCGTGATGGATCTCGTACCCTTCCACCGGCTCGCCGAGCGCCTCGCCGACCGGCCGGGCCAGCGTCTTCTCGGGCGCGAACCGGATCCGTACGGGCAGCAGTCCGAGCCCGTCGACCGTGCCGGCCTTCGACTCGACCTCGTCCTCGATCCGCTCGCCGAGCGCCTGGAAGCCGCCGCAGATGCCGAGCACCGGGCGGCCCTCCGCGGCCCGTCGGGCGATCGCGTCCGCGAGGCCGCGCTCGCGCAGCCAGGCCAGCGCCTTGACCGTCCCGCGCGTCCCCGGCACGACCACCAGGTCCGCGTCGACGAGCTCTTCGGCACGGTCCACGAACCGCACCACCACGCCGGGCTCGGCGGCCAGCGCGTCCACGTCGGTGAAGTTGGACATCAGCGGCACGGCGCAGACGGCGACCCGCAGCACGTCCTCGCCGACCGGCGGCGCGACGACCGACTCGCGGACGGTGCCCCGCAGCGAGACCCGCAGGCCGTCCTCCTCGTCGATACCGAGGCCGTGCGCGTACGGCAGCACACCGAACGTCCGGCGCCCGGTCAGCCCGAGCAGCATGTCGAGGCCCGGCTCCAGCAGGGTCACGTCACCCCGGAACTTGTTCACGAGATAGCCCGCGATCAGCTCCTGGTCCTCGGGCGCGAGCAGCGCCGTCGTGCCGAAGAACTGGGCGAACACCCCGCCCCTGTCGATGTCGCCGACGACCAGCACCGGCAGCCGCGCCGCCCGCGCGATGCCCATGTTCACGATGTCCGTGCGCCGCAGGTTGATCTCGGCCGGACTGCCCGCCCCCTCGCAGATCACGGCGTCATACGTGCCCCGCAGCTCCTCCAGGCACGCCAGGACGGGCTCGAAGAGCGTCTGCTGCCGCCCTCCGTGGTAGCCCCTGGCGCTCATCTCGCCCACCGGCTTGCCCATCAGGACGACCTGGCTGGAGCGGTCGCTGCCCGGCTTCAGGAGCACGGGGTTCATCAGCGCGGTCGGCTCGACGCGGGCGGCCTGCGCCTGCATGGCCTGCGCCCGGCCGATCTCCGCGCCCTCGCGCGTCACGAAGGAGTTCAGGGACATGTTCTGGCCCTTGAACGGCGCGACCTTCACACCCTGCCGGACCAGCCAGCGGCAGATGCCCGCCGTGACGACGCTCTTGCCCGCGTCGGACGTGGTTCCCGCGACCAGCAGCCCCCCGCCTCTCATGCCTTCCTCCGCTTCATCGCGCCCGCCACGATCCGTCCACCCACACACACCGCCAGCGTCAGCGCGGTGACCCGGCGCGAGAGCCGCACCGCCCGTTCGATGTCCCCGACCTCCACGGCCCGGCCCTCCCCGTTCAGCACCGGCCGGTGCTCGACCCGTCCGCCGTACGAGAGCGTCCCGCCGAGCCGGACGCCGAGCGCCCCCGCGAAGGACGCCTCCACCGGACCGGCGTTGGGGCTCGGGTGCTTGGCGGCGTCCTGCCGCCATGCCTTCGCCGCCCCCTTGGGGTCGCCACCGGCGACCGTCGCGAGCGCGGCGGTCAGCCGGGCGCCCGGCCAGCCGGCCACGTCGTCGAGCCGGGCCGAGGCCCAGCCGAAGCGCCGGTACGTCGGGGACTTGTGGCCGACCATCGCGTCCAGCGTGTTCACGGCCCGGAAGCCGACCAGTCCCGGAACCCCGGCGACCGCGCCCCAGACCAGGGCGCCCACGACGGCGTCGGAGGTGTTCTCGGCGACGGACTCGACCACCGCGCGGGCCATCGCCGGACCGTCCAGGGAGTGCGGATCGCGTCCCACCAGATGCGGCAGCCGCTCGCGGGCCACCTCCAGGTCGCCGGCCGCCAGGGCGCCGCCGATGGCGCGGGCCTCCCGGCCCAGGGTCGTGCCGCCGACGACGGCCCAGACGGAGGCGGCGGTCAGCGCGACGGCGGCTCCGGGGCGGTCGCGTACGGCACGCGCGGCCAGCGCGGCGATCGCGGTGGCGCCACCGGCACAGACGGCGGTGTGCAGCGCGCCCCACCCGCGGTGGTCGCGCCGGAGAAGCTTCTCGACGGAGCCGGCGGCGCGCCCGAACGCGGCGACCGGATGGCCGCGGCGGGGGTCGCCGATGAGCAGGTCCGCGGCCAGACCGGCGGCGGCGCCGTACGCGAATACACCTGTGGCTGCACTGCGGCCGGGCATGGCGCTGTGTCCTCACTCAGGGTCCGCGCCCTGGCTCGACGTGACCGGCGGCGAGAGTTCCTGGCTCCCGGGGGATCGATTCCCCGGTCACAGTGGCGGGACCGCGCCGGATTCGCACCGGGCTTCCTCTGTTGCCGCCGTAATGGCCCCGGAAGTCCACCACGCTGTGCGAACACCCGTCAACTCACGCTTGACCTGCGGCGGGACAGTGTGCGGAGCACCACAGGAACGACGGACGGGCGGTCCCACCCGAAGGTGCGACCGCCCGTCCGTCGAAGCGGGACCGTCGTCAGACGACGATCAGATAGATGCCGTACGCGACGGCCGCCACGCACAGCGCGAAGCAGGCGTACGCGCCGGTGCGCGCCAGGGCGGCGGAGCCTCCCTGGGAGGCGGCCTGCTCCTGCTTGGAGAGGCCGACGATGCCGAGGGTGAACAGGCCCACGAGGGCGACGGTCGCCACGAGGCTGACTCCGAAGACGGAGCCGAGAGCTGCCCAGTCGATCTTCATGTCGTTCGTTCCTTACACCGCGGCCGCGGGGGCCGTGGGGGCTGCCGGGTCCGTGGGGGCCGGCGAGGGGATGGTGGTCTTGAGGTCCTCGTCCGCGACCGAGGCGACGGAACCGGTGGGCGGCGGGGTGACCGCGGCGATCGCGGTGGTGACGACACCCGCGGGCTCGGCGTCGATCTCGTCGGCCGTGACGTTGTTGTGGTCGACCGGCTGGCGGCGCGACAGGGACCAGATGACGGCGGAGCCGCCCACGAGGAGGACCGCGACGACGGCGACGCCCCAGCTGCCCTGCTTGGTGAGGAACTCGGCGCCGGCGCCGACCAGGCCAGCGGCGGGCAGGGTCAGACCCCAGGCGACGAACATCCGGGTCGCGGTCGACCAGCGGACGACACCGCCCTTGCGGCCGAGACCCGCGCCCATCACGGCGCCGGAGCAGGACTGCGTGGTGGAGAGCGAGAAGCCCAGGTTGGACGAGGCCAGGATGACCGTGGCGGCGCTGGTCTGGGCGGCGAAGCCCTGCTGCGGCTGCAGGTCGGTGAGGCCCTTGCCCATCGTGCGGATGATGCGCCAGCCACCGAGGTAGGTGCCGAGCGCGATCGCGACACCGGCGGAGACGACGACCCACATCGGGGGGTTGGAACCGGGGTCGACGACACCCTGGGTGACCAGGGCCAGGGTGATGATGCCCATGGTCTTCTGCGCGTCGTTGGTGCCGTGCGCGAGGGAGACGAGACCGGCGGAGGCGATCTGGCCGGCCCGGTAGCCCTTCGCCGTGGACTTCTGGTCGGTCCTGGAGGCGATCTTGTACGTCAGCCTCGTGGCCGCCATGGCGGCCAGGCCGGCGACGAGCGGCGCGGCGACCGCGGGGATGAGCACCTTGGTGACGATGGTGCCGCCGTTGACGGCCGACCAGCCGGCCGACATCACGGCCGCGCCGATGAGGCCGCCGAAGAGGGCGTGGGAGGAGCTGGAGGGCAGACCCATGAGCCAGGTCAGCAGATTCCAGAGGATGGCGCCGACGAGCGCCGCGAAGATCACTTCGGTACGAATGCCCTGTTCGTTGATGATCCCGCCGGAGATCGTCTTGGCGACCTCGACGGACAGGAACGCACCGACCAGGTTGAGCACGGCGGACATGGCCACCGCCGTCTTGGGCTTGAGGGCACCGGTCGAGATGGTCGTCGCCATCGCGTTGGCGGTGTCGTGGAAACCGTTCGTGAAATCGAACACGAGAGCTGTCACGACCACAATCGCGAGCAGCAGCGTGATGTGTTCCATTTACCCAGGCAATCGTTTGACGTCAGTGGCTGGACGAACGTAGGCAACCTGAGTGAACGGAAGGTGAACTGGGTCGGGCTGCATGGTGACTCTAACCGTGTTCGGGCATTCCGCTTAGCGTCTCCGGGCGCGGATCTGTCCACGATGTGGTCGCCCCGCAACCCCGGGTAAGCCGTGCCGTTGGGGGACACAAGGGACGTGTCCCACTTCCGCCCCTCTCGCCCCATGTCACCAGCCGGACACCCCAGGGGCCGTGTCAGTCGACCGGGGGACCCGTCGAAGAGATCCACGTCACTCCGGAGTGGCCCTCCGTGGGTCCGCTCGACGGTGGCCCGGTCGGGGCCCATGCGGGTCTGTCCGGTGGCAGCCCGTCCCCGCCCTGCCGACACTGGGAGCGTGCGCCCGGCTACAGCGACGGCAGCGGCCGTCACCACCCTGCTCGGTGTCGGCGCGGCCGCGATCGCGGCCGGCCGGTACGCCAGTGACGCCGCCCTCAAGGCGGCCGGACGGCCCCTGCCCCGCGACCCCCGCCTCACCGTGCATGCCACGGACCCCGGTCACGTCACCCTGACCCGCAGCCTCGCGTCGCTGCGCCCGGGTACGTACGGGATCGAGGGTCCCGGCATCCACGCCGTCGTCGGACCCGTGCTCGACCGGGTCCCGCACAGCGCGGACACCGTCGTCCGCCGCCTGGAACGGGTCGAGCTCGGGACCCTGGAACCCGGCGCCCGGGTCCGCTTCACCCCCGAGCTGCACAGCGGCGACCCGGGCACCGCGCTCGGCCTCGACCACGAGGACGCCGACATCCCCGGCGAACTCGGCACCCTGCCCGCCTGGCTCGTCCCCGGCGCCCGCTCCACCTGGGTGATCGCCCTGCACGGCATCGGCACGACCCGCCGGCACCCCCTCAACCTCGTCCCGTTCCTCTCCCGACGGCAGATCCCCGTCCTGTGCCTCGCGTACCGAGGGGACGAGGGCGCGCCCCGGTCCCCGGACGGCCTCGGCCACCTCGGCGCCTCCGAGTGGCGCGACGTCGACGCGGCCATCCGGTACGCCGTCCGCAAGGGCGCCCAGCACGTCGTCCTGCTCGGCTGGGGGCCCGGGGCCACCATGGCCCTGCACGCCGCCGCCGACTCCGGCGTACGGGACGTGATCCGCGGCCTCGTCCTGGACTCCCCGGTCCTCGACCACGAAGCCACCCTGCGCAACCTCGCCTCCGCCCGCCGCGTGCCCGGCCCGCTGCTTCCGCTCGCCGTCCGCGCCGCCCAGGACAGGACCGGCCTGGACGGCGGCCGTCTCCAGCAGGCCGCCGACCCGGCGGGTCTGCGGGTGCCGACGCTGGTCTTCCACGGCCCCGACGACACCATCGCCCCCTGGGAGCCCTCCCTCGAACTGGCCGCCCGCCGCCCGGAACTGGTCACCCTGCACACGGTCCGCGGCGCCCCGCATGCCTCGATGTGGAACGCCGACCCGGTCCGCTACGAAGAGGCCCTGCGCCGCTTCCTCACCCCCCTGCTCTGACCCCTCCTCGCGCGGTGTTCCACCGGCGCTGCCGATTCCGATTGGGCTTTCAGGCCGTCAGCGGGAAGACTGCCTCCGTGACGTCTCGAAAGCCTGATGAGCAATTGGCGCGCAACTCCAGACTCCGACTCGTCCGTCCGCGGGCACTCGCCACCGCCCGACGGGCCGTGACGACGCGGCGCACCCGGCCGGCGCCGCGGCCGCCCGAGGGCACTCCGCCCCGCGCGGAACTGGCCCGCCAGGCACGGACCGTCCTCGCCGACGCCGTACGGATCGCCCGCTGGGCAGCCGTCGACCGTGGGGCCGGGGGCGCCGCTCCGACCGACCCCGAGGCCTTCGCCGTCCAGGAACGCGCCGCCGCCGCACTGGACCTGACGCCCGACCAGATCCGGGCGGGCTGGGACCGGGCCCGGCTCGCCGGACTCGTCGAACTCCACGACGGCACCGCCCGCCCCGGCTGGCGGCTGCACGCCTGGGACCGCGACGACTCCGCCGTGCTGCGCGGCTGGGTCGCCCTGTTCGACGCCTGGTCGCTGGTGCACCCCGCCCCGGAGGACGTGGCGCCCAGCGCCGTGGCCGAGGTCGTCGAGGCCGTCCCGCAGCTGCTCTCCCTCCTCCAGCTCTCCGCCGGACCGGTCCTGGTCCCCGCCCTTCTCGACCTGCTCCAGCAGCGGGTCGAGGAGCTGCGCGAGGAGCGCTGCGAGGTCCCCGTCGAGGGCACCGACACCGACGCCGTGTGCGCGGCCGGACCCGACGGACTCTCCGCCCTGCTCGACTGGGCCCTGGAGGGGCTCGCCGCCGTGGGCGCCCTGACCCTCGGCGAAGGCCCCGAGAGCGCCGAAGACGCTCTCGCCACCCTGACCCCGCTCGGGAACTGGGCGGTCTGGGTCAAGCTGGAGCAGATCTGCGTCGCCGCCCAGAGCCCGGCGGGCAACATCGAGCAGTCGGCCGAGGACATGCTCCGCGGCTGCGCCCGGCTCACCCCCGGCCCCGCCCGCGACGAGTACCGCGCCTGGCTCGCGGCCCGCACCCTCTCCAGCGCGGTCACGGAGCTCCTCGCCGTCGCACGCGGCGAGGACGCCCTGCTGCGCGGTCTCGCCTTCGAGGCGCTCCGGGTCGTCGGAGCCCCCGCCGAGGCCGAGGTCCGGGCCGCCGCCGAGGAGGCGTCGCTGCGCCCCTACGCCCTGCTCTGGCTCGCCGAGTACGACGGCGCCGACCCCGACGACGCCCCGGACGTGCTCACCCGCGAGGAGGCCACCTGGCTCTGGGTGGACACCGCCGCGGCGGTGTCCGACCACGGCGAGAGCGCCCTGCTCGTCCGCCACCTCGACTCCGCCGTGCAGGGCACCGTCCCGGCCCTCCTCGACGAGGTCCGGGCCGTCGGCCATCCCCGAACGGTCCAGGTCCTGGTCGCCCTCGCCGCCGCCCACCCCGACCCGGCCCTCGCCAAGGCCGTCCGCCGGGCGGCCTTCCAGGTCCACACCGGGGGATCGTGAGGGAGCCGTGAGGGTCCGCTACTCCGCGGCCCCCGGGAGATAGGTACCGAAGCTCCAGATGTTGCCCTCGGCGTCGCGGGCGATGTAGTCCCGCGAGCCGTACTCCTGGTCCTTGATCGGCATGACGATCTCGATGCCGTGCTCCACCGCCCGCGCGTGGTGTGCGTCCACGTCGTCCACGTGGACGTACACCCCGGCGGGCCCGGCGGCCTCGACCAGCTTGTCGAACTCGCTGCCCGTCCCCTTGCTCCCGAGCATCACCATGCCGTTCCCGTACGTCAGCTCGGCATGCACGACCTTGCCGTCCTCCTCGTACACCGCGTGGCGGGAGAAGCCGAACCCCTCCGTGAGCTGCTTGATCGCGGCGTGCGCGTCGTCATAGGTCAGGGTCGGACAGATGTGGGGTCCCTCAGCCATCTCGCTCACTCCTTCTCGCCTGATGCGCCCTGAAAACCCGGAATGTGACCTGGGTCTCAGTCTGGCATTCGCCACCGACAACGCCGTGCGTCACCGGAAGGTGTTGCACCGCGCCATGTCACCCGTCGTGTAGCCGGTGTAGAACCACTGCCGGCGCTGAGCGGCCGAGCCGTGCGTCCAGTTCTCCGGGGTCACCCGGCCCTGGAACCTCTCCTGGATCCGGTCGTCGCCGACCGCGGCCGCCGCGTCCATGCCGTCGCGGATGTCGGCCTCCGTCAGCTTGGTCAGCAACGGCCGGCCCGTCTTCTCGTCCGGCGTGGTCGTCGCGTGGTGAGCCCAGACCCCCGCGTAGCAGTCCGCCTGCAGCTCCACCCGTACCGCGTTGGAGTTCGCGCCCGTGCGCCCGTCCTGGGCGCGGGCCAGGGTGCCCATCATGTTCTGCACGTGGTGGCCGTACTCGTGCGCCACGACGTAGGCCTGCGCGAACGGGCCGCCGCTCGATCCGAACTTCGTCCGCAGGTCGTCGAAGAACCCCAGGTCCAGATAGACCTGCCGGTCCCCGGGGCAGTAGAACGGCCCGACCGCCGAGGTGGCCGAGCCGCAGGCGGTGCCGACCTGGTTCGTGAACATCACCGTGCGCGCGTCCCCGTACCGTCCGCCGCGCCGGGCGTACTCCGCCCGCCAGAAGTCCTGGACGCTGTTGACGACCGCCACGGTCCGGCAGTCCTCGCGGGTGTTCGCGTCCGCGCCGGTCCGGCAGGCGCGCTCGACCTGGGCCACGGAGGAGGAGGTCGCGACCGGCTCCGGGTCGCCGGCGGAGAGCCCGAGCTGCTCGGGGCCCACCCCGAAGAGCAGTCCCAGGATCAGTGCGATGACGCCGACGATTCCGCCGCCGACGGTGGCCCTCCCGCCCGGGATGCGGCTGCCGCGGACGTCCTTCACCTCGGAGGTGTCCAGGTTGGCGTCGTCGTCGAACTGCATGGGCCACCACCTCTGCCGTGTCCGCCGCGGCAGTGGCCGCCGTCCTGCGGCCGAGTATCGGCGAATCCGACAGCGCCCGCCCCTTTTGCCCCACTTGACCGAAAGGGGTGAGATGCGTCTCGATGCTGGCCGTGGCCGAAAAGCAGTTGCAGGGGCCCGTTAGACTGGCCGCATGGCCATTCTCCTCGTGCACTAGCGGCGTCGAACCGCCCGAGAGCCCTTCCGCCGTCCACCCCCGCCCTGGAGTCTGTCCGTGATCACCGCTTCCGGCATCGAGCTGCGCGCCGGCGCCCGCATCCTCATCGAGTCCGCTTCCTTCCGTATCGCCAAGGGCGACCGCATCGGCCTGGTCGGCCGCAACGGAGCGGGCAAGACCACCCTCACCAAGTGCCTCGCGGGCGAGGGCATGCCCGCCGCCGGGCAGATCGCCCGCTCCGGCGAGGTCGGCTACCTCCCGCAGGACCCGCGCACCGGCGACCTCGACACGCTGGCCCGCGACCGCATCCTCTCCGCCCGCGGCCTGGACGTCCTCATCCGCAAGATGCGGATGAACGAGGAGCGCATCGCCACCGGCACCGGCGGCACGCGCGACAAGGCGATGAAGCAGTACGAGCGCCAGGAGACCGAGTTCCTCACCAAGGGCGGGTACGCCGCCGAGGCGGAGGCGTCCACGATCGCCGCCGCCCTCGGGCTCCCCGACCGGGTCCTCGGCCAGCCGCTGCACACCCTCTCCGGTGGTCAGCGCCGCCGCGTCGAGCTGGCCCGGATCCTCTTCTCCGACGCCGACACCCTGCTCCTCGACGAGCCCACCAACCACCTCGACGCCGACTCCATCGTCTGGCTGCGCGACTACCTCAAGACCTACCGGGGTGGCTTCATCGTCATCTCCCACGACGTCGACCTGGTCGAGACCGTCGTGAACAAGGTCTTCTACCTGGACGCCAACCGCTCCACGATCGACGTCTACAACATGGGCTGGAAGCTCTACCAGCAGCAGCGCGAGGCCGACGAGAAGCGCCGCAAGCGCGAGCGCCAGAACGCCGAGAAGAAGGCCGCCGCCCTCAACTCGCAGGCCGACAAGATGCGCGCCAAGGCCACCAAGACCGTCGCCGCCCAGAACATGGCCAAGCGCGCCGAGCGCCTGCTCTCCGGCCTTGAGGCGGTCCGGGTCAACGACAAGGTCGCCAAGCTCCGGTTCCCGGAGCCCGCACCCTGCGGCAAGACCCCGCTGACGGCGGAGGGCCTCTCCAAGTCGTACGGCTCGCTCGAAATCTTCACCGATGTGAACCTCGCCATCGACAAGGGCTCGCGCGTCGTCATCCTCGGCCTCAACGGCGCGGGCAAGACCACGCTGCTGCGCCTGCTCGCCGGGGCCGAGAACCCCGACACCGGCGAGGTGACCCCGGGCCACGGCCTCAAGCTCGGCTACTACGCCCAGGAGCACGAGACCCTCGACCCGGAGCGCACGGTCCTGGAGAACATGCGCTCCTCCGCGCCCGACCTCGACCTGGTCGAGGTGCGCAAGACGCTCGGTTCCTTCCTCTTCTCCGGCGACGACGTCGACAAGCCGGCCGGGGTGCTCTCCGGTGGTGAGAAGACCCGGCTGGCGCTGGCCACCCTGGTCGTCTCCTCGGCGAACGTGCTGCTTCTGGACGAGCCGACCAACAACCTCGACCCCGCCAGCCGCGAGGAGATCCTCGGCGCGCTGCGCACCTACAAGGGCGCGGTCGTCCTCGTCACCCACGACGAGGGCGCGGTCGACGCGCTCGAGCCGGAGCGGATCATCCTGCTCCCGGACGGCGTCGAGGACCTGTGGGGTCCGGACTACAAGGACCTGGTGGCGCTCGCCTGATCATCTCGGTATGGATCATTCGGCTCATGGGTGATCCTTCATCTGAGTGAGTGCGTCTCATACCCCCTGGCGCGGCCCCTGACGAATCCTTCCGTCAGGGGCCGCGCCGCGTTCTTCTGCCGGGTGCGGCGCTGACCTGGTACTTCCCGTCCCGATCGGTTGCCGGCCGTGCTCCGGGCGCACCGGAATCCAAGATTCCGGTCGTGATGCCACCTTCCGCTCCCGCGAACCTTGTGGCACGGACCTTGTCGAATGGGTGGCCAGGACGTCCGGAAGGGGTGATCATGAGAAGTCCAGAGCGCACTTCCCATGAGGAGGCACGGGTGGCCGAGACTCTGAAGAAGGGCAGCCGGGTGACCGGCGCCGCGCGCGACAAGCTCGCGGCAGACCTGAAGAAGAAGTACGACTCCGGTGCGAGCATCCGGGCGCTGGCCGAGGAAACCGGTCGCTCCTACGGATTCGTCCACCGGATGCTCAGTGAGTCCGGAGTCACGCTGCGTGGACGCGGCGGGGCGACACGGGGCAAGAAGGCCGCCTCGGCCTGACCCGGGCGCGGTTCGTCGGGTCCACCGATTCTCATGGTGGCCACCCGGTCGACCGGGTGGTCGGCCGGGTGGTTACTGTGCAGTCACTTACGCATCAGTATTGCTGTCAGTGCTGCACCGGAACCGGAGGCGCCCCATGACTTCGCTCGACTCTGTGCTCGTTTTCGACAAGGACGGTGTACGGCTCACCGTCGAGGACGCCGTTGCCACGGTGACCCTGACCAACCCGGCGAAGCGCAACGCCCAGTCTCCCGCTCTGTGGCGGGCGTTGACGGAAGCCGGACGGTCATTGCCCGGCAGCGTGCGGGTCGTGGTCCTGCGTGGTGAGGGCATGTCCTTCTCCGCCGGGCTCGACCGGCAGGCGTTCACGCCCGAGGGCTTCGACGGAGAGCCGTCCTTCCTCGACTTGGCGCGCGGTTCGGACGAGGACCTGGACGCGGTCATCGCCGAGTACCAGGAGGCGTTCACCTGGTGGCGCCGCAGCGACATCGTGTCGATCGCGGCCGTCCAGGGGCACGCCATCGGTGCCGGGTTCCAGCTCGCCCTCGCCTGCGACCTGCGGGTCGTCGCCGAGGACGTGCAGTTCGCCATGCGCGAGACCAGCCTGGGCCTCGTGCCGGACCTGACCGGCACGCATCCCCTGGTCTCCCTCGTCGGCTACGCCCGTGCGCTGGAGATCTGCGCCACGGGCCGCTTCGTCCACGCGGAGGAGGCCGAGCGCATCGGCCTCGCCAACATCGCCGTGCCCGGTGATGAACTCGACGCCGCGGTACGGGACTTGAGTGCCGCGCTGCTCGCCGCGCCGCGTGACGCGGTCATCGAGACCAAGGCGCTGCTCCAGGGCGTCTGCGGTCGCACCTACGAGCAGCAGCGCGCCGCCGAGCGCGCCGCCCAGGCGCGCCGTCTGCGCGACCTCGCGGGCCTCGGCGACTGACGTCCCGGGCCGTCGCGCGGAACCGCGCCGTCAGCCCACCGCCGAGACCAGCACCGTGACCGTCGTCGCCTCCGGGGCGGCGGCGGTCGCCGCCGTGCGGGCCGCGCGGGCCACGTCCAGCGCGCGATGGCCGGCGGAGACCGCCAGCTCCACACGGAGCAGACCGGGGGTACGGTGCAGCGGGCTGCCCAGGGTGCCGGTCAGCGCCGCCACGCCCGCGACCGCCAGCACCGCCCGGGCCGTCGGGTCCTCCGGCGCGGGTGGGATTCGCCCGGGTGGGTGAGTGGCGGCCGGTGAATCCGGGGCCTCCCGAGCGCCCTCGGCGAGGTCGGTCACGCGCAGATCCACCTCCACGACCGCCAGGCCCAGCGCCCCCATCGCCGAGCTGAACAGAGCCTCGCGCACCTCCGCCGCGAGCGTCGGCAGCGGCCTGCTCTCCTCGGTCCCGTACTCCGCCGCGAACTCGGCCGAGATCCCGAGAGTGCCCGGGGGCAGTCCGCCCGGCGGCACCGGGAACGGCTCGCCCCCGCCCGCCTCCACCAGCCCCACCCGGAGCGCCCCCGGAACCACCCCTCGTACGGACGCCGCCGCCCGCAGCAGCACCGCCCTCGCCGCCCGCTCCGTCAGCCACGCACCCTCCGCCGCTTCCCCGAGAGGCAGTAGCCGGCCCGGCCCGAGCCGCTCGCGCACCGCCGCCGCCCATCCCGTTCCCGCTGTCGTCGTCATGCCCCCAGCCTGCCGCATTCCCGGCGCGAGACCGGGCAAGCACACTTAATGTGGGCAAAGAGGTAGATAACGGAATGGAAGGGATGATCGGCGATGAACGACCCCGCACACCCCGATGAACCGTCCGTGACCAAGCGCGGCGGCGGCGCCCCGGCGACCCGTGGCCGCACCACCATCGCCGACGGCGTCGTGGAGAAGATCGCCGGCCTTGCCGCCCGTGATGTTCCCGGCGTCCACGCCATGGGCAGCGGTCTCTCCCGCACCTTCGGCGCCGTACGCGAACGCGTGCCCGGTGGAGGGGGGCAGAAAGCCGGCGTCACACGTGGCGTGAAGGCCGAGGTCGGCGAGGTGCAGACCGCACTCGATCTGGAGATCGTCGTCGACTACGGCGTCTCGATCGCCGATGTGGCCGGCGATGTGCGCGAGAACGTCATCGCCGCGGTGGAGCGGATGACCGGCCTGGAGGTCGTCGAGGTCAATATCGCGGTCAGCGACGTGAAGCTGCCGGACGAAGAGGACGAGGCGCCGGAGCCGCGGCTCCAGTAGCCGCCGGCAGCCCGACGGAAAGGGCTCAGCATGAGCATGGCGATGATCGGCCTGGTGGCCGGAATGGCCCTCGGCTTCGCCGGATACTTCGGCGGCTTCGGGGCGTTCGTGCTGGTCGCGGCATTGGGCGCGATCGGCTTCGTCGTCGGGCGGTTCCTGGAGGGGGACCTCGAACCCGGCGACTTCTTCCGGGGTCGCGAGCGCGGCGACCGGCGGCGGTGACCGGGGGTGGCAGCAGACCCGGCGGGCCCCGCCGGTCGCGGGGCGACGACGATCGCCGACCGGGTCGTCGCGAAGATCGCCGCGCGGGCCGCCCGGGAGGCGCTCGACAGCGTGCCCCCGGGCGGCTCGCCGCCGCACGCCTCGGTCGTCGTGCAACGTGACACGGCGCGCGTCTCGGTGAGTCTGGAGCTCGGGCATCCCATCGACCTCGGTCGCCAGTGCGGCGAGGTCCGCCGCCATGTGATCAGCCGGGTGCGGGAGTTGGTGGGCATGGAGGTGCCAGAGGTGGCCATCCACGTCGAGCGCCTGCACTCCCCGCGCACGGAGCGCGCGTCGGCAGGGCGGAGACTGGCATGACCACGGAGACCGACAACGACACCGGCACCGACTCCGTGCCCGTACACGAGGAGGTACGGGCCCGCCGCTTCTGGGCCGTCCGGCGGATCCCGGCGGCCCTGGTCGCCCTCCTCGTCCTCGGCGGCGCCGGGCTGCTGCTCTACGACGTGGCCGCGGTACGGGCCGACCACAGGGCCATGCACTGGCGACAGGTGCTCGCCGACGACCTGGCGACCCGGCACCTCGACAACACCTGGGTCCTGGCCGGCGCCTCCGTCGCCGTCGTCCTCGGCGCCTGGCTGCTGCTGCTCGCGTCCACCCCCGGGCTGCGCGCCGTCCTCCCGATGCGGCGCGACCACGCCGACGTACGGGCCGGACTCGACCGCGACGCCGCGGCGATGATCCTGCGGGACCGGGTCATGGAGGTCTCCGGCGTGCAGTCCGCACGGGTACGGATGGGACGCAAGAAGGTGGCCGTGCGCGCGGTCTCGCACTTCCGCGAACTCGACGAGGTACGCGCCGACATCGCGAGCGTGGTGACCACGGGAATCGACGAACTCGGGCTCGCCCGGCCACCGGCGCCGACCGTGCGGGTGGCCCGACCGCCGAGGAAGGGGTGAAGGGGTGACCGTCATTCTCCGGCGCGTCAACCGGATCGTGCTCGGACTCGTGGGACTGCTGCTCGTCGTCCTCGGCGGGGCGGTCCTCGCGGCCGGGTTCGATCTGCCGGTGCCCTCGTGGTGGCCGTGGTGGGGGTCCTCCGACGTCCTGCTGAGCAGGGCGGACCGGTACCGATGGCGCGACGAGGGCTGGTGGTGGCCGGTGGTCATCGCCGCTCTCGGGATCGTCGTGCTGCTCGCCCTGTGGTGGTTGATCGCCCAGTTCCGGCGTGCCCGGCTCGCGGAGGTCCTGGTCGACACCGGAGACGGCGAGGGCGCGACGGTACGGGGGCGGGCGCTGGAGACCGTCCTGGCGGCGGACGCGGCGGCGCAGGACGGCGTGGCCCGTGTCCGGGTCCTCCTGACGGGCCGCCGCACGGCGCCCCGTGCCCGCATCGCCCTGCTCCTGGAGCCCTACGCCTCGCCGGGCGAGGCCCTGACCTCACTGACCAACGAGGCCCTGGCCGATGTCCGCACCTCGGCGGGCCTGGCCGCTCTCCCCGCCGAGGCCCGCCTCCGCGCGACCAAACACGGTGCGCGGAGGGTCACCTGAGGCTCCGTGGCGGAGGCCGCCGCAGCGGCGCGGACCGTCAGAAGCCGTGCCTCGCCCCGCCGTCCACCGAGACCATCACGCCGGTCACGTACGAGGCCGCGGGGGAGAGCAGGAACGCCGCCGTGCGGCCGAACTCCTCCGGCGTGCCGTAACGGCGGAGCGGGATACGGGACTCGCTCGCCGCCCGCGCCGCGTCCGCGTCCCCGGACATCGCGTCGAGGGAACGCACCCGGTCCGTGTCGATGCGCCCCGGCAGCACGCCCACGACCCGGATGCCACGTGGCCCCAGGTCGCCCGCGAGGGACTTCGCGAAGCCGGCCAGGCCGGGGCGCAGCCCGTTGGAGATCGTCAGGCCGGGGATCGGCTCGTGGACGGAGCCGGAGAGCACGAAGCCGACGACCCCGCCCTCGGTCAGCGACTCGGCCGCCGCCCGGGCCATCCGTACCGCCCCCAGGAAGACCGTGTCGAACGCCGACGTCCACTGCTCGTCGCTGTTCTCCGCGCCGAAGCCCGGCGCCGGGCCGCCCACGCTGACGAGGATGCCGTCGAAGCCCCCGAAGCGGGACCGCGCCTCGGCGATCAGCCGGGCGGGCGCGTCCGGGTCGGCGTTGTCGGCGGCGAGGCCGGCCGCGTCCGGGCCCAGCTCCTCGGCCGCCTCGGCGACCGCCTTCTCCTCGCGCCCGGTGATCAGCACCTTCGCGCCCTCGGCGAGCAGCGCCTCGGCCGACGCCCGGCCGAGCCCACGCGTCGCGCCGGTCACCACGTACACACGGTCCTTCAGTCCAAGATCCATGGCCCTATCCTGCCGCCTCCTCCCAAGGCAGCGCGAGGGCGGTGCCCACCAGGCCGATGTGGCTGAACGCCTGCGGGAAGTTGCCCAGCTGCCGCCGCGCCACCGGGTCGTACTCCTCCGCGAGGAGCCCCACGTCGTTGCGGAGCGCCAGCAGACGCTCGAAGAGCTCCCGTGCCTCGTCCTCCCGTCCGATCATCCGCAGCGCGTCCGCGAGCCAGAAGGAGCAGGCGAGAAACGTTCCCTCGCCGCCGGGCAGGCCGTCGACCGAGACGCCTTTGGTGGTGTAGCGGCGGACGAACCCGCCGTGCGTCAGCTCCTCGCGGACCGCGTCGATCGTCCCCACGACCCGCGGATCGTCCGACGGCAGGAACCCGACCCGCGGGATCAGCAGCGTCGCCGCGTCCAGCTCCCGCGAGCCGTACGCCTGGGTGAACGTGTTGCGCACAGGGTCGTACCCCTTCGCGCACACCTCCGCGTGGATCTCGTCCCGCATCACCCGCCACCGCGCCACGTCCCCGCGCAGGGACGGATCCGCCTCAAACGCACGCACCGCGCGGTCGGCGGCGACCCAGGCCATCACCTTCGAGTGCACGAAGTGGCGGCGCGGCCCGCGCACCTCCCACAGCCCCTCGTCCGGATTCCGCCAGGTCGACTCCAGGAAGCCCAGCAGACTCAACTGCAGGTTCCAGGCGTGCGGCTCGGCGGGGATCCCCGCCGCCCGCGCCATGTCGAGCGAGTCCATGACCTCGCCGTACACATCGAGCTGGAACTGGTCCACCGCCGCGTTCCCGATCCGTACCGGCGCCGATTCCGCGTACCCGCGCAGCCAGGGCACCGACATCTCGGGCAGCCGCCGCTCACCGCCCGGTCCGTACATGATCTGGAGGTCGGCCGGATCGCCCGCCACCGCCCGCAGCAGCCAGTCGCGCCACGCCACCGCCTCGTCGACATAGCCGGCCGCCAGCAGCGCGCCGAGCGTGAGGGTCGAGTCGCGCAGCCAGCAGGAGCGGTAGTCCCAGTTCCGTACGCCGCCCAGCTCCTCCGGGAGCGAGGTGGTGGGGGCGGCCATGATGCCGCCCGTCGGCGCGTAGGTGAGGGCCTTGAGCGTGATCAGCGAGCGCAGCACCGCCTGCCGGTACGGCCCCTCGTACGTACAGCGAGCCGACCAGTCGCGCCAGTCCCGCAGACAGTCCTCGAGCGCGCCGTAGGGGTCGATCAGCTCGGGACGCGGCTCGTGCGAAGGGTGCCAGGTGAGCACGAACGCCACCTTCTCGCCCTCCTCGACCGTGAACGACGACCAGGTGGCGAACTGCTGCCCCCAGGTCTTCACCGGCGGGTCGCTGCGCAGCCAGACCGAGTCGGGCCCCGCCACGGCCACCCGATGGCCCTCGCTGCGCCGGACCCACGGCACGATCGAGCCGTAGTCGAAGCGCAGCCGCAGCGCCGCGGTCATCTCGACGCTGCCGCTGACGCCCTCCACGATCCGCATGACATCGGGCGCCTTGTCGCGCTGTGGCATGAAGTCGACGACCTTCACCGTGCCGGTGCGGGTCTCCCAGTACGTCTCCAGGACGAGGGAGTCGCCCGCGTAGCCCCGGCTGGTGCAGGTGGTGGCGCCCTTGGGGGCGATGCGCCAGTGACCGTTGTCCTCGTCGCCGAGCAGCGCGGCGAAGCAGGCGGCCGAGTCGAAGCGGGGCAGACACAGCCAGTCGATCGACCCGTCGCGGCCGACGAGCGCGGCCGTCTGCAGATCGCCGATGAGGGCGTAGTCGTCGATACTTTGCGTCACGCTTTGGCGTGTTCCCGGAAGAGACGACGGTCAATCAGGGGGGCGGCTGAGCCGAGGCCCTGGCCGGTCGATCGGAGGGTTCGGTCCTAGACGGCGGCCGGAGCGGGCTCCGGGACGTCCGCGCCTCCGTCGGTGTCGGCTGCGGCCTCCCGGTCACGCTTCTCACGACGCACCAGGATCACCCAGCCGACCGGCACGCCGAAGGCGAAGAGCCACCACTGCACGGCGTACGCCATGTGCGCGCCGATCGAGTCGTGGTCGGGCTCCGGGACCAGCTCGGGGGTGTTCCCCGCGGGCTCGGGCGCCGTCTGCTCCAGGTAGCCGCCGAGGACCTCGCGGCCGAGCAGCTCGGCCTGCTGTGCGCTGTTGATCAGCATCACCTGACGGTCCGGCAGCCCGCGCAGGTCCTTGATACCGCTGGCGTCGGTCGTCTCGTCCGCCTTCAGCCGGCCGATGACGGTGATCTCGCCCTTGGGCGCGGGCGGGACCTCGGGGTACGCCTTCTGGTCGGCGGCGGCCGGGACCCAGCCGCGGTTGACCAGGACGACCCGGCCGTCCCTCAGGACCAGCGGGGTGAGCACCATCACGCCCTGGCGGTCGTCGGCGTTGGTGCGGCGCCGGACGACGACCTCGTGCGCGGTGTCGAAGGTGCCGGTGGCGGTGGTCCGGCGCCAGTAGTCGGAGCGCGGGACGGTGTGACCGGGGGAGGTCAGCTCCTCGATGGGGAGCGGCTCCGCCTTCAGGTTCTCCGCGATCAGGCCGTTCTGGGCGACGCGGCGCTCGTGCCGGTGGAACTGCCAGAAGCCCAGCTCGACCATCGTCGGGACGAGGACGAGGGCGATGAGGGTGAGGATCACCCACTGCCGGGACAACAGGAAGCGGTACACCCCATGACCGTACAACTGTGGTCATGGGGTGCACGCACGGGGGTTCCGGTCGCCCTGGGCGGCCGTGGTTCAGACGTGATCGACGATGCCCACCTTTCCCTCCGCACGGGCGCAGTGCCCGCCGCAGAACCAGTTGCCCTCGACCTCGACGCCCTGGCCGATGATCTGCACCTTGCAGTGCTCACAGATGGGCGCCATGCGGTGAATGGCGCAGGAGAAGCAGTCGAAGACGTGCACCGCGCCCTGCGCGTGCACCTCGAAGGACATGCCGTAATCGTTTCCGCAGACCTCACAACGTGCCATGCGCCACAGGGTGCGACGCGCGCCCGGCGAAGCGTGGGCGGCACGCCCGGTGCGTCACCCGTCTGCCGGGGCCACGTCGCGGAGCAACTGGGTGAACGCCGCCTCGTCGACGATCGGCGTACCGAAGGACTTCGCCTTCACCGTCTTGGAGGTCGCGGCGTCCGGGTCGTTGGTGACCAGCAGGCTCGTCAGCCGGGAGACGCTGCCGGCGACATGGAGTCCCGCGTCGAACGCGCGGTCCTCCAGCAGCTCGCGGTCGATGGAGGTGTCGCCCGAGAACGCCACCCGCATTCCCTGCTTGAGCGGTTTGTCCGTTTCGTAACGCCCGGGATTGGGGTGCGGGCACGGCGGCCGCTTCCGTGAGGGGCGCCAGCTGTTCGAGTGGTACGAGGCCTGGTAGCCGATCCGTGGCGCGGCGGGCGTGGACGCCCACTCCGTCAGCGGCCGGCACTCCAGCAGCGGCAGCCGTACGTTCCGCTCGGCGGCCGTGTGCAGACTCGGCCGGAAAGCCTCGGCCAGCACGCGCGCGTCGTCCAGTGCGTTGTGCGCCCGCTGCTGGACCACGCCGAAGTGCGCGGCCAGCGACTCCAGCTTGTGGTTGGGCAGCGGAAGCGACAGCTCCTTGGAGAGGGCGATCGTGCACAGCCGCTGCCGCACCGGCGCGGTGCGCTCGGCCCGCGCGTACTCCCGGGCGATCATCTGCCAGTCGAAGATCGCGTTGTGCGCGACCAGGACCCGGCCGTCCAACCGGGCGGAGAACTCGGCGGCGATCTCGGGGAAGAGCGGCGCGCCCTCCAGCAGGTCGCTGGTCAGCCCGTGGATCCAGACAGGCCCCGGGTCCCGCTCGGGATTGACGAGCGTGTACCAGTGGTCCTCGACATTGCCCTGGGCGTCGAGTCGGTAGACGGCAGCCGACACTATCCGGTCGTCGCGGGCGAGTCCGGTGGTCTCCACGTCGACGACCGCGTACCCCTGTGGGTAGGCGGCCGGCCACGTCGCTGCTGTCGTACGGTCGTCGAGCATGGTCACTGAGAATACGGGCCGTCGCTGACAACGCCGCCCCCGGTGTCCACTCGGGCGCCGGATTCCGGTCACGCCGTTGACGCCTCACCCCGCTCGCCGGGGCCATGATCCGGGGTCCCGTCCTCTCGGGGCCTCAGCAGGCCGTCCACCAAGGCCCGTACGGACGTGGTGAAGAGTCGCTCCGGATCGACCGGGGCCGCCAGGGCGCGGGTGAGGGCGGGGTCGGGCGGGTCGGTCGTCTCCGACTGCCAGAGTTCCACCTCTCCGGGCGACTGGACCGGCGCCCGTTCGCGGTTGCGCTCGACCAGGACATGGCCGACGACCTGGACCTGTACGGCCCGCACCGCCTCCGCCGCCCGAGCCCCGCGCAGTCCCGCCGCGTGCACCTCATGGGCGAGCGCGCGCTGGGCGGGCAGGAACATCCGCTCCGTCAGACCCCGTTCGTGCACCATCGCCACCAGATGCGGACGCTCCCGCAGATCCCGTCGGAGCGTGCGGGCCACCGAGACGATCCGGGCGGCGGGAGTGCGGCCGCGCGGGGTGATCGCGGAGAGATCGGCGACCGTCCGCTCGACCAGCGCGTCCAGCAGGGACTCCCGGTTGCCGACGTGCCAGTAGATCGAGGTGACCGCGGTGGCGAGTTCGGCGGCGAGCCTGCGCATGGTCAGGGCGTCCGGGCCGTGCTGCTTCACCAGAGCGGCGGCGGTCTCCAGCACCTCCTCGCGGGTGAGTGCGGTGCGCGCCATTCGTTTCCCCCAACTCTGTTGCCTGCACGGCTCTTTACCCTTCATCGCCGCCGGTGTAACTGTGTTACAGACCCGACCCGCTGAAGGGTGGTACGTCCATGGCACGAGTACGGTACGGGGCACGCACCGACGCCGAGATCACGGCGGCCCGCACGAAGAGCGCGAAGCTCCCCGACATCTGGTCCACCGGAGTGGTCGCCGTATGGGAGACCGATCCGGACGTGGTGGCGGCCGTTCTGCCGCCCCCGCTGAAACCCACCGAACGTCCCCTCGTACGGGCCAACATCTCCCAGGTCGACCTGCCCGGCTACCCCCTGGGCGCCGGCTCCGTCGCCGTCGCCGCCGCCCACGGCGACCAGGAGGGCTGGTATCCGCTCGTCATGCCGATGACCCTGGAGCGCGCCCTCATCGGAGGCCGTGAGGTCTTCGGCGAACCGAAGAAGCTCGGCGAGGTCGTCGTCGAACGCGACGGGCTCGTCGTCCGCGCCGCGCTCGGGCGACACGGCATCGACTTCGTCGAGGTGCGCGGAGCGGTCTCCGGCCCGCTGCCGCTTCCCGAACCCGCCGAGAAGACCGACTTCTACTTCAAGTTCCTGCCGGGCGTGGACGGCACCGGCTTCGACGCCGACCCCGTCCTCGTCCACTGCGTCCGGGCCGAGAAGGTGCGCAAGCTGGAGCGGATCACCGGGGACGTCGTCCTGCGCGAGTCCATGTACGACCCCGTCGCCGACCTACCCGTCCGCCGGATCGTCGAGATCACCATCGGCGAGAAGACCACCGACCAGAAGGGCCGGGTCGCGGAACGGGTCAGCGCCCAGGCCCTCCTCCCGTACATCCACCAGCGGTACGACGACCCGCAGCAGATCCTCGACGGTCCGCCGGAAGGGAGCGTGTGATGGAGCTGCGTCAGGGGCAGGTCGCCGTCGTCACCGGCGCGGCGAGCGGCATCGGGCTCGCCATGGCGCGCCGCTTCGCCGCCGAGGGGCTCGCCGTCGTCCTCGGCGACGTGGAGGAGACCGCGCTCGCCAAGGCGGCCGGTGAACTGACGGAGGAGGGCGCCCGGATCCTCGCCCGTACCGTCGACGTCAGCGATCCGGGGTCCGTACGGGCCTTCGCGGACGCCGCGTACGACACCTTCGGAGCCGTCCACGTCCTCTGCAACAACGCCGGCGTCGGCTCCGGCGCCGAGGGCCGTATGTGGGAGCACGAGCCCAACGACTGGAAGTGGGCCTTCTCCGTCAACGTCTGGGGCGTCTTCCACGGCATCCAGGCCTTCGTCCCGCGCATGATCGCCGGCGGCGAGCCCGGGCACGTCGTCAACACCTCGTCCGGCGACGGCGGGATCGCTCCGCTGCCCACCGCCTCCGTCTACGCCGTCACCAAGGCGGCCGTCGTCACCATGACCGAGTCGCTCTACGCGCATCTGAGGGCGGAGCACGCGCGCGTGGGGGCGTCCGTGCTCTTCCCCGGCCCGCACATGCTGCGCACGGGCCTGTGGGAGTCGCACCGCAACAGGCCCGAGCGGTACGCCAAGGAGCGGCCGCGCAGGACCCCGTACCGCAGCCTCGACCAGTGGGAGGCGGCGATGAAGGACGCCGGGCACGAGGTCGCCTTCACCCCCGTCGAGGAGGTCGCCGAGCACGTCGTCGACGGCATCCGCGCCGACCGGTTCTGGATGCTCCCGGCGAGCGAGCACAGCGACCGGCAGATACGGGCGCGCTCGCAGTCGATGCTCGACCGCGCCAACCCGTCGTACCTGGAGAGCTTCATCCTCGACTGAGGGGTGCCCCATGAGTCATGAAGACCCGTACTTGATCATCTCCTCCGACTGCCACGCCGGTCTGCCCACCGAGCGCTACCGGCCCTATCTGGACGCCCGCTTCCACCGCGCCTTCGACGAGTTCCTCGCCGGGCGCGACGCCCGCCGCGAGGCCATGACCCGGCTCGGGGTGCGCAACGAGGCGTTCGCGAACAAGTGGTTCAGCGACAACGAGGAAGGGCTGCGGGGCGGCTGGGACGCAGCCCAGCGGCTCAAGGAGCTCGACGGGGACGGCGTGGCGGCCGAGGTCGTCTTCCCCGACGCGGACGCCGTCGACAGCCAGACCGCCGCACCCTTCGGGGTCGGCCTCGGGCTCTCCGGCGACCAGGATCCGGAGCTCGGCATGGCGGGCGCGCAGGCGCACAACCGCTGGCTGGCCGAGTTCGTCGGACAGAACCCCGAGCGGCACTGCGGAGTGGCGCTGCTGCCGATCACGGCCGAGCCGTCGAAGGTCGTCGCCGAGATCCACCGGGCCAAGGAGTCGGGGCTCGGGGCGCTGATGATCCCCTCCATGTGGGTGGACAAGGAGCCGTACCACGACCGGCGCTACGACCCGATCTGGGCGGCGGCCGCCGAGACGGGGATGCCGCTGGTCACCCACTCCGGCGCCGCGCCGCGCGAGGAGTACGGCGACCACCTCGGCATCTACGTCAGCGAGGTGACCTGGTGGCCGGCCAGGCCGCTGTGGTTCCTGCTCTGGTCCGGCGTCTTCGAGCGGCACCCCGGGCTGAGGTTCGGCGTCGCCGAGTCGGGCTGCTGGTGGCTGCCGAACCTGCTGTGGTTCATGGACCGGCTCTATCTCGGCGCGCACGGCGGCAAGAAGCTGTCCCCGTTCGCGGAGCTGAAGCGGCCGCCGAGCGAGTACCTGGACCGCCAGGTCTTCGTCTGCGCCACCAACACCAAGCGGCGCGAGCTGGCGCAGCGGTACGAGATCGGCGTGGACAACATCCTGTGGGGCTCCGACTTCCCGCACCCGGAGGGGACCTGGCCCAACACGCGCGCGTGGCTGCGGAACACGTTCCACGACATCCCGGTGGCGGAGACGCGCCGGATGCTGGGCCTCGCGGCCGCCGAGGTCTTCGGATTCGATGTCCGGAAGCTGGATCCCATCGCCCGCCGCATCGGCCCGACCCCCGCCGACCTCGGCCAGTCGCCCGACCAGACCGCGGTGGAGGCGTCCTGGGCGCGCTCCCGCGAGGTCGGCCGCCACTGGCTGACGGACCACGACTTCCCCGCCCTGGGGGTGAGCTGATGGAGCGCTACACCGTCATCTCGGCGGACTGTCACGCCGGAGCCGACCTGCTCGACTACAAGCAGTACCTGGAGAAGAAGCACCACGACGACTTCGACTCCTGGGCCGCCGGCTACGTCAACCCGTACGAGGACCTGCTCGCCGACACCGCCGACCGCAACTGGAACTCGGGGCGGCGGCTGCGCGAGCTGGAGGCGGACGGCATCGTCGCGGAGGTCGTCTTCCCCAACACCATCCCGCCCTTCTTCCCCTCCGCCTCCCTGATGGCCCCGGCCCCGAGCCGCGAGGAGTTCGAGCAGCGCTGGGCCGGGCTGCGCGCACACAACCGCTGGCTGGTCGAGTTCTGCGCGGATGCGCCCGGCCGCCGGGCGGGCGTGGCGCAGATCCTCCTCAACGACGTCGACGAGGCGGTACGGGAGATCCGCCGCACCAAGGAGGCGGGCCTCACCGGCGGGATCCTCCTGCCCGGCGCCCCGCCCGGCAGCGGGATACCCGAGCTGTACTCGCAGACGTACGACCCGATCTGGGCGGTCTGCGCGGAGCTGGACGTCCCCGTCAATCACCACGGCGGCTCCGCCTCGCCCCCGCTCGGCGACGAACCGGCAGCCCGGGCCGTGTTCATGGTGGAGACGACCTGGTTCTCGCACCGGGCGCTGTGGCACCTCGTCTTCGGCGGCGCCTTCCGCCGCCACCCCGAGCTGAAGCTCGTCCTGACCGAACAGGGCTCGGGCTGGATCCCCGGGGTCATGGACATGCTGGACTACTACCACGCGCGCCTGGTCGCGGCGGCCTCGCGGGCCGCCACCGCCGAGTCCAAGTTCGGAGCGGGCCTCGCGGAGTCCATGGGCAAGGGCCCCAGCGAGGTCTGGCGGGACAACTGCTTCGTCGGCGCGAGCTTCATGCGACCGCACGAGGTACCGCTGCGCGACCGGATCGGCCTCGACAAGATCATGTGGGGCAGCGACTACCCGCACGACGAGGGCACCACCCCCTACTCCCGCGAAGGTCTCCGCATCGCCTACGCGGGGCTGCCGAGGGAAGAGGTCGCGGCGATGGTCGGCGGCAACGCGGCCCGGGTCTACGGCTTCGACCTGCCGCTCCTGGACTCCCTCGCGGCCGTGCACGGCCCGACCGTCGAGGAGATCGCCGAGCCCCTGAAGGAGGTCCCCGCGGACGCCACGAGCCCCGCCTTCGCCCCGGGCGGGTCGGTCCGTGTCTGGTGACGGACCGGGTGAGAACCTCCCGAGGTGACTGAAGCACCCACCCACGACGAAGCCCACGGCGGCGGTCTCGGCACCCGACTCAACTGGCTCCGGGCCGCCGTGCTCGGAGCCAACGACGGTGTCGTCTCCACCGCGGGCCTCGTCGTCGGCGTCGCCGGAGCGACCGACTCCCGGGCCGCGCTCCTGACCGCCGGCCTGGCCGGACTGCTCGCCGGTTCGATGTCGATGGCGGCGGGGGAGTACGTCTCGGTCTCCACCCAGCGCGACTCGGAGAAGGCGGCCCTCGCCCAGGAGCGGCGCGAACTGCGCGAACAGCCCGAGGCCGAACTCGCCGAGCTGACGGACCTGCTGTCGGCCCGCGGCCTCTCCCCGGAGGTCGCCCGCGAGGCCGCGGAGCAGCTCACCGAACGCGACGCCCTGCGCGCCCACGCGCGCGTGGAGCTCGGCATCGATCCCGACCAGCTCACCAACCCCTGGCACGCGGCCGCCGCCAGCTTCCTCGCCTTCACGATCGGCGCCCTGCTCCCGCTCCTCGCGATCGTCCTCCCGCCCGCCTCGATCCGCCTCTGGGTCACGGTCCTCTCCGTCCTCGCCGCCCTCGCCCTCACCGGCTGGTGGAGCGCCCGCCTCGGCGCGGCCCCACCGCCCCGAGCGGTCCTGCGCAACATGGCCGGCGGCGCACTGGCGATGGGGGTGACGTACGGGGCGGGATCGCTGCTGGGGGCTGCCGGGGTCTGACGAGGCCCCGTGACGGGCGGCTTGTGAGAAGGTGCCAAAGCTTGCTGACAAGTCGTCTCGCATACTTGTTGGTAACGGCGTCTAGTCGCGGCCCGACCGCGCCTCTACCGTCATCGGCATGCCGAACCTGCCCGATGTCGTGCTCTGGTCCATACCGGCGTTCGTCCTGCTGACCGTCGTGGAGATGGTCAGCTACCGGCTCCATCCCGACGACGACGCCGCCGGGTACGAGGCCAAGGACGCCGCCACCAGCATCGGCATGGGGCTCGGGAGCCTCTTCTTCGACCTCGTGTGGAAGATCCCGATCGTCGCGATCTACACCGCGGTGTACGAGCTCACCCCGCTCCGCGTCCCCGTCCTGTGGTGGACGATCCCGCTGATGCTGCTCGCCCAGGACTTCTTCTACTACTGGTCGCACCGCGGTCACCACGTCATCCGGATCCTGTGGGCCTCCCACGTCGTGCACCACAGCAGCCGCAGGTTCAATCTCTCCACCGCGCTGCGCCAGCCCTGGACCGGCGCCACCTCGTGGCCGTTCTACCTGCCGATGATCGCGCTCGGCGTCCACCCGGCCGCCCTCGCCTTCTGCTCCTCGGCCAGCCTCGTCTACCAGTTCTGGATCCACACCGAGCGCATCGACAGGCTGCCCAGGCCGTTCGAGTACCTCCTCAACACGCCCTCGCACCACCGCGTCCACCACGCCTCGCAGGGCGGCTACCTGGACCGGAACTTCGGCGGCATCCTCATCGTCTGGGACCGGATGTTCGGCTCCTGGGTGGGGGAGACCGACAAGCCCGTCTTCGGGCTCACCAAGAACATCGAGACCTACAACCCGCTGCGCGTCGCCACCCACGAGTACGCCGCCATCGCCCGTGACCTACGGGCCGCGACCAGCTGGCGCGAGCGCGCCGGGCGGGTCCTCCGGGGGCCGGGGTGGCAGCCGGGTGCCACGCCCGGACCCGTCGCGGGCAATGCCGCGGGCCCCGCCGCCGCGGAGCCCGTCGCGTGAGCGCCCGTACCGCCGGAGCCGCGGCCGCGCCCCGGCCCGCCGTGGCGAGCGCGCTCTCCCGCGCGCTCCTCGTCGCCCTCGCACTCGCCGTCGCCGTCGACCTGGTCTCCCTCCTCGCCGGCGCCGAGCTCGGGCACCGGATCGCCAAGCCGCTGCTGATGCCGCTGCTCGCCGCGTACGCCGCCACCCGGGGCGCCCCGAAGCTCCTGCTCGCCGCGCTGCTCCTCGGCTGGGGCGGGGACGTCCTCCTGCTCTCCGACGCCGACTGGGCCTTCCTCGCCGGCATGGGCTCCTTCGCCGCCGGCCACGGCTGCTACCTCGCGCTCTTCGCACGACGACGTACGTCCGTCCCCCTCGGGATCGCGTACACCGTCGTCCTCGTCGGCACCGTCGTGCTCCTGTGGCCCGACCTCCCCGCCGAGCTGCGGATCCCCGTCGCCGGCTACTCGCTCCTGCTCACCGCCATGGCCTACAGGTCGAGCGCCCTGGGGCTCACCGCGGGCGCGGGCGGGGCGCTGTTCCTGCTGTCCGACACGCTCATCGCGACCGGGATCGCCGCATGGCCCCGGCTGCCCGCCCCCGACTTCTGGGTCATGGCCACCTACATCGCCGCGCAGTGCCTGCTGACCGCGGGAGCGCTGAAGGCGGAGTACGGTGAACGTCGTACTAACGACTGACAGCAAGGACCGTCCGCCATGCGCGCCACCACCATCCATGCCCCGTTCGAGATGCGCGTGGAGGACGTGCCCGACCCGGTGATCCAGGACACGACGGACGTCGTCGTGCGGGTCCTGCGCGCCTGCATCTGCGGCAGCGACCTCTGGGCCTACCGCGGCGAGTCCGACCGGCAGCCCGGTCAGCGCATCGGCCACGAGTTCCTGGGCATCGTCGAGGCGGCGGGCCCTGACGTCTCCGGCTTCTCGGCCGGCGACCTCGTCGTCGCCCCCTTCGTCTGGTCCGACGGCACCTGCGAGTACTGCGCCGAGGGCCTGCAGACCTCCTGCCCGAACGGCGGCTTCTGGGGCACCGTCGGCTCCGACGGCGGCCAGGGCGAGGCCGTGCGCGTCCCCTTCGCCGACGGCACCCTCGTCAAGCTGCCCGCCGAGGCCGCCTCCGACGACCACCTGCTGACCGCGCTCCTCGCCCTCTCCGACGTCATGGGCACCGGCCACCACGCCGCCCTCGGCGCCGGTGTCCGCAAGGGCTCGACCGTCGCCGTCGTCGGTGACGGCGCCGTCGGCCTGTGCGGAGTCCTCGCCGCCAAGCGTCTCGGCGCGGAGCGGATCATCGCCCTCGGCCGCCACACCGCCCGTACCGACATCGCCCGGACCTTCGGCGCCACCGACGTCGTCGCCGAACGCGGCGAGGCCGCCGAGGCCGCCGTCCGCGAACTCACCGGTGGCCAGGGCGCCCACGCCGTCATCGAGGCGGTCGGCACCGAGCAGTCGATGCGCACCGCCGTCGCGATCGCCCGCGACGGCGGCTCCATCGGCTACGTCGGCGTCCCGCACGGCAGCGGCACGGGGCTCGACCTCTCCGTCATGTTCGACCGGAACATCGCGCTCCGTGGCGGTGTGGCGCCGGTCCGCGCGTACATCCCCGAACTGCTCCCCGACATCCTCGACGGCACCATCGACCCGGCCCCGGTCTTCGACCTGACGGTCGGCCTCGACGGCGTCCCGGGCGGCTACAAGGCGATGGACGAGCGCACCGCGCTGAAGGTCCTCGTCAAGCCGTAGCCGTCACGGGGGCGCTCAGGCACCGAGCCACGAGGGATCGTCCCCGCCCTGCAGGCCCGGCGGACGCGACCAGCCCGCCGGGCCTCCCTCGTACGAGACGGGCGACAGCGCATGCCGCAGCCGGCCCAGCGGGCCGTCCGTCTCCGTGAGGTACCGCTCCGGCTCGTAGCGGGGGAGCGTGTGCGTCAGCCAGTGCCCCGTCTGCGCCAGCGCCATGCGGACGAGACGGGTGCCGCCGTCCCTGTCCTGCTCGGTCAGGGACCGCAGCACGGCCGCCGCGAGCAGATACCCGGAACCGTGGTCGAGCGCCTGCGCCGGCAGGACGCCCGGCTTCTCCTCCGAACCCTCGGCCACCGCGATCCCGGTCGCCGCCTGTACCAGGCTGTCGAAGCCGCGCCGCTCGCCCCAGGGGCCGTAGTCGCCCCACGCCGAGAGCCGCGCGACCACCAGACCGGGCCTGCGGAGCTCGAAGCGGTCCAGGGCGCCGGGGCGGTAGCCGGTGACCAGGACGTCGGCGGAGTCCAGGAGCTCGTCGAAGGTGCGCCGGTCCGAGGGCCGTTCCAGGTCGAGCGCGGCCGTCCGCTTGCCGACGTCCGTCTCCGCGTGCTGGTCGGGCAGCTCGGGGTTCCGCGGCGGGTCGATCCGCAGCACGTCCGCGCCGAGCAGCGCGAGCGTCCGGGTCGCGACAGGTCCCGCGATGACCCGGGTGAGGTCGAGCACCCGGAGGGGGCCCGAACGCCGCCGCGGGGGCGCCTCGTCCAGCCGCTCCCGCGTCAACAGGGGCCGTGCGGCGACCTCCCGGCCCTGCTCGGACGCCGCCCACCGCTCCGGCGTCCGTACGGCGATCGCCAGGCCCCCGGCCGCGTACACGGCCGCCTCCACCTCCTCGGCGCCACGCTGCCCGATCGCCGCCCCGACGGCCTCCGGCGACTCCTCCCGTACCTCCAGGGCGCGCACCAGCGCCGCCCGGTGGTGCGGATAGTTGGCGTGCGTACGGATCCATCCGTCGGCGGCCCGGAAGAAGCCGGACAGCGGCGCGAAGTTCACCGGCGCCCGTCCGTCCACGCGGAGATGACGCTCGCTCACGAACGCCGTGGCGACGGCCCCCTCGTCGACCCGGACCGTGCCGGGCGCCCCGGAACGCTCCACCGCGGCCAGACCCGCGACCGCGACCGTCGCCCGGGCCAGGTCCATCACCGGCAGCCGCGCGGGCAGCAGCCCCGACGTGCCGACGAACGACACCCGGTCGACCAGGGCGGGATCGCCGCCCAGGACCGACCACAACAACTCCGTACCCCTGCGCACTGTGTTGTCCATGCACGCATGATGGCACTCAGTGCCACGCGAAGGGGCCCTGGTGTGGCGCACCACACCAGGGCCCCTCCTCATGCTTGCCTGCCGGCTATGTGACTACCGGCGGCGGACCGCGTCGAGCGCGTCCACGAGACCGGCTCCGTAGAAGCCGTTCTTGTTCTTGCCGCCCTCGCACACGGCGTCGACGACGCCGTCACCCTCGATGTCGTACGGGTTGGTGCAGGCGCGGTCGTCGGCCTGCGCGTACAGCATGGCCTTCAGCGCGGCCGGGCTGGCCTTCGGGTGCGTCGACTTCAGCAGCGCGAGCACACCGGCGGCGTGCGGCGAGGCCATCGACGTACCGGCCTTGTAGTTGAAGCCGCCGTTGACCGTGGTGGACAGGATCCGGCCGTTGACGGCCGGGGCGTCCGGGGTCTGGTACTCGGTGCGGTCGCCGCCGGGCGCCGCGATGTCGACGATCCCGAGACCGTAGTTGGAGTACGAGGCCTTCAGGTCCTTGGCACCCGTGGCGGAGACCGTGACGACGCCCGGGAGCATCGACGGGTAGTCCAGGCACTCCTTCGGGTCGATGACCCGGCTCACCGGCGTGGTGTCGTTGGGGCTGGAGGTGTCCGTGATGGCGTCCGAGGCCAGGTCCATCTTGGAGTTGCCGGCCGCGGCCACATTGACCGTGCCCTTGCCCTCCGCGTAACGGGTGGCGCGCGTGACGGCCTCGATCAGCGCCTTCTGGTCGGCGTCGTTCTTGCACGCGAACAGCCACGGGTCGGTGTAGTAGCTGTTGTTGGTGATGTCGACGCCGTGCTCGGCCGCCCACACGAAGCCGCAGACGACGGCCTCGGTGTAGAAGAAGCCGTCGGGGGTGGACACCTTGATGCCCGAGACCTTCACACCCGGCGCGACACCGGTGATGCCCGTGCCGTTCTTGGCGGCGGCGATGGTGCCGGCGACGTGCGTGCCGTGGTCGCTCTCGCCCGGGTTCGGACGCCACGAGCCGGGCGTGATGTCCGGCTTGCCGGTCACGCAGTTCGCGGACGCCTTGGCGTCGAAGTTCGGCGCCAGGTCCGGGTGGGTGTCGTCGACACCCGTGTCGATGACGCCGACCGTGACGTTTCTGCTGCCGAGCGTCCTCTGGTGGGCCTTGTCCGCCTTGATGGCGGGCAGGTCCCACTGCAGCGGCTCGAGCGCGTCCTGGTCGTCCGTGGCACTGGCCGCGGCGGACGTGGCCTCGGACGCGGTGAGCGCCTGGCCGCCCTCGCCGACGGAGGTGTCGGTCTGGACGGAGAGCGGGGCGGTGCGCGTCGAACCGGCCGACACCACACCGCGGGCCTTGCGGATCGTCTTCGCGAACTCGGGGTTCTGCGAGTGGACGACTATGACGCCGATCTGGTCATAGGAGATGACCACCGTGCCACCGGCCGCGGCTATCGCCTTCTTCACCGACGCGGCCGTCCCGCGGCCCCCGTCGGTGTTCACGACGTACGACAGCTTGGGACCGTCCGTCGAGACGGCGGTCGTCGCCGGGGCGTCACTCACCACCGCGGCGGATGCGCCGGTCGGAAGGAAGCCGAGCGAGGCCGTGAGCGCGAGACCTGCGGGCAGAGCGAGTACTCGGCCGCGTCTCGATCCCAGATGAGCCATGGGTTCTCCACATCATCCGTATGTACTGCCCGCGCGCGGATTGCGGACGGGCAGGTGCATGACGAGTGAAGTTATCGCTGATCTTCCCGGCCCATCAATGAGTTGAGACGACTTCATGCAGATCCGGAGGAATATCCAGGAAGAAAGAAGTTTCGCGGTGAACCGCGTCGCCCCGCTCTCCGTGCCGTTGTGCAGGGGAGGCGCTCCGTCGGGAGCGCCGTTCCCCACACCCCCCAGCGAGGCCCCTTTGTCCATGCCCACCGCACCGATGTCGCGAGGAGAATCCGTGGCTACCGAAGCCCCGCCGCCGCCCCCAGGCGGCCCGGACGCCCACACCGGCCCTGCCCAGCCCCCGACAGCGGCCTTCGTCGAGGTGCAGGAGAGTGCGGAATTCGGCGAACTGCGCCGCACCTACCGCTCCTTCGCGTTCCCCCTGACGGTCGCCTTCATCGCCTGGTACCTGCTGTACGTGCTGCTCTCCAACTACGCGGGCGGCTTCATGGGGACCAAGCTCTTCGGCAACATCAACGTGGCGCTCGTCCTCGGCCTCGGCCAGTTCGCCACCACGTTCCTCATCGCCTGGCTCTACTCGCGGCACGCGGCGAACCGCCTCGACCCCAAGGCAGAGGCCATCAAGTCCCGTATGGAGCACCCGGAGGCCGACGCGTGAGCAGCACACTTCTCCTCGCGGCGGAAAGCGCCACCAGCGAGCACCGGACGCTGATCATCACCCTCTTCGGCGCCTTCGTCGTCGCCACGCTCTTCATCACCGTCTGGGCCGGCCGCCAGACCAAGAGCGCCGCCGACTTCTACGCCGGCGGCCGCCAGTTCACCGGCTTCCAGAACGGTCTCGCGATCTCCGGCGACTACATGTCCGCCGCGTCCTTCCTCGGCATCGCCGGCGCCATCGCGCTCTACGGCTACGACGGCTTCCTGTACTCGATCGGCTTCCTCGTCGCCTGGCTGGTCGCCCTGCTCCTGGTCGCCGAACCGCTGCGCAACTCCGGCCGGTTCACCATGGGCGACGTCCTCGCCTACCGGATGCGCCAGCGCCCCGTCCGTACCGCCGCCGGCACCTCCACCATCGTCGTCTCGATCTTCTACCTGCTCGCCCAGATGGCCGGCGCGGGCGTGCTCGTCTCGCTGCTGCTCGGCATCACCAGCGACGGCGGCAAGGTCGCCATCGTCGCCCTGGTCGGCGTGCTGATGATCGTGTACGTCACCATCGGCGGCATGAAGGGCACCACCTGGGTGCAGATGGTGAAGGCCGTCCTGCTCATCGCGGGCACGCTCCTGATCACCTTCCTCATCCTGTGGAAGTTCGACTTCAACCTCTCTGACCTGCTGGGCGCGGCCGCCACCAACAGCGGCAAGGGCTCGGCCTTCCTCGAGCCGGGGCTCAAGTACGGGGTCTCCGGCATCTCGAAGCTGGACTTCATCTCGCTCGGCATCGCGCTCGTCCTCGGCACCGCCGGCCTGCCGCACATCCTGATCCGCTTCTACACGGTGCCGACCGCCAAGGCCGCCCGTAAGTCCGTCAACTGGGCCATCGGCATCATCGGCGCCTTCTACCTGATGACGATCGTCCTCGGCTTCGGTGCCGCCGCCCTGCTGAAGAACAGCGACATCATCGCCTCCAACAAGGCCGGCAACACGGCCGCGCCGCTGGCGGCGCTGGAGATCGGCGGCGGCGCCGGCTCCACCGGCGGAGCGATCCTGCTCGCGGTCATCTCCGCCGTCGCCTTCGCCACCATCCTCGCGGTCGTCGCCGGACTGACCCTGGCCTCGTCGTCCTCCTTCGCGCACGACATCTACGCCAACGTCATCCGGCGCGGAAAGGCCACCGAGCAGGAGGAGGTCCGCGCGGCCCGCTGGGCGACCGTCCTCATCGGCATCGTCTCGATCGCGCTCGGCGCGCTCGCCCGCGACCTGAACGTCGCCGGCCTGGTCGCCCTCGCCTTCGCGGTCGCCGCCTCCGCCAACCTGCCGACGATCCTCTACAGCCTGTTCTGGAAGCGGTTCACGACCCAGGGCGCGCTCTGGTCGATCTACGGCGGCCTGATCTCCTCGGTCGTCCTGGTGCTGTTCTCGCCGGTCGTCTCCGGAAAGCCGACCTCGATGTTCAAGAGCGTGGACTTCTACTGGTTCCCGCTGGAGAACCCGGGCCTCGTCTCCATCCCGCTGGGCTTCCTGCTCGGCTGGCTCGGCTCCCTCCTCTCCAAGGAGGAGCCGGACAAGGGCAAGTACGCGGAGCTGGAGGTCAAGTCCCTCACCGGTGTCGGAGCGCATTGATCCGCGTACGGTGAGCGACCACGGAGCGGCCGCGTCGTAGGGTCCTACGACG